>CAYVHK010000034.1:0-1723 GCA_964451145.1 uncultured bacterium
GGCCTTCTCCCAATGTACCGATTGCTTTTTGCGTTCAAAACGTAAACCGGCCAGATATTGCCAGTCGACGACCAAGTAGCGAAAGTAGTATGTCCGACTCAACGCAGTCGGTTTATCTCGACAGAGTAGTGTCTATTGGTATTGGGGTAGTCGGGCAACAAACCGTTTGGGATATGGACTTACAGTTTCGGCCTAATGAAGTCGATGTGCGGGTAGGAATAGAATACTGGTTGACAGAACAGAAAACGGCGGTCCGATTTGGTTTCCGTTTAGAAAACTTAGCTTGGGGAACGAACCTGACACTCGGTAGCAGTTACCATCCAACAGATAATTTCACCCTTGACTACGGCTTTATCTATCCAGTTTCTGGTATCGCCCAAACTTGGGGTAGCCACCGTTTCAGCATTGTTTATGACTACTAAACGTGCATTGGCTCGATTATTATTGATCAGTTCGCTCCTTATCGGAGAAATAGCATCGGTTTACGGACAAAGAATGGATCCTTTGGGGAATCCAGTTTTCGATAAGAGTGGTAAGGAACTTTATCGGATGAAAGCTTCGTTTGGTGTATTAGAGGGCAATTCAATTTTGCGTCGAGATAAAGAATTCAAGAAGAAAACTGGCAATCGGAATTTTTTTACGTTTCTAGTTGAGTCGCCAGAAAAACATGGGCTTGGTCTTCGGCATCAGTTAACTGTTGGTAATTTCCCCACCAAATTTTCTAATTTCACTTTGGACAAAGAGTTGTTCGATGCGGCCCGTTGGAACATCACCGTACCTATTGCTCAAGGTCGAGTTTCATTATTTGCTGGTCGGGTAACCAACAATACTTTCTCTGTTTCTGGTGAGCGTTCTCAACCAATCGAGAATCAGGAAATTTCCAGTGAAAATGATTGGTTAATGGCTGGTGTGCGGGCTGAAGCAAGTCTTGGGGCATACGAATTCCAGTGGGGAAATTTACCTCAAATTAACCTGCCATTGCCTCGGTTGGGGCTAAGTTTTGTTAACCGATTTTTCACTAATTATGATCTGACTCGCAGTTCTAACCCACTAAAAGGTGTGACGATCAGTAATCCCCCCTCCGAGATATTTATCCGTTTTCGAGATGCATCGCCTGAAGATAGATCTGGTGCCAAAGTATTTACTGTGAGAGTTCAAGTTGATGGAGTAGAAGAATATGATGTAACCGGAGGAGCCGAACCTCCAGGAATCTTGCTTCTACCACACAATAGCAATAGAGGCGACAGTTATCGCTCGGCAGATCGAGACGGATATTTCGTCTATCGATTTCCAATTTTTAGTGCCCAAGATCGGGCTCGAATTCAGTTTGAAATAGATATTGCCAACGACTATTTAGTTGAATTATCGACCGATAATAAAAACTATCAATTGGAGTTAAGTGCAAAGGGAAACGTCAAAGATGGTACTAACCGCCGTTTACACAGTTTCGATTATGGTGAATTAACCGACGAATCGACGATGGGTATGGATATGCAAATGACGCTATTTGGTTTTTCTATTTCAGGCGAACGGGCTTGGTATAGCCAAACTAAACAATATCCAACTTTAGAAGGTCGACAGTTTTCTACCAATAGAGGAGCTTGGTTTTTGGACGTCAACCGTAGTTTCGGCCCGTTAACCTTTAGTGCAGAATATACACATCTTGATCCATTCTACCATGCTACTAATTTCATAGATGATAAAGATGATGACAATCCCTATG
>CAYVHK010000034.1:1735-14728 GCA_964451145.1 uncultured bacterium
CGATTTTCTACTATTTTTCGCCGATCCACCTAAATTTCGATTAGGCTTGAACCGAGAGTCCATTGATTTCAATAATAATGGTGAACCTGATAATTTAGAAGATGATGATAAACCAAACTATCGTTTAGATTATGATGAGGGATCTTTTGGAAACCACGTCTACTTAAAAATGGATCTTCCACTGATTAACGGAGTTTCAATTATCCCAGGCCGGTACGAAAAACAGATGATTCTGCAAAAACAAAGAGCGAAAGGTTGGTATAATATCTTCTCCTATATTCCGGACCGAATTCCCAATTTCGGTACTGTTTTTTTTCGGCATACCTTTCGGAGAGCCAAAGACAATATTCCTGACGATGTAGTACTTCGTTCGACCGGTCAACTAATCAAGGATGATCTCATGTTGCAAGACTACCAGGGTAATATTTTTACTATGATCGTCGATTACCAGAATGTCAAAAATCTTACCATTCGGACGAAGTTCAAGTATCAGAGAGACAATTTATTCAACACCCGAGAACGGTTGATCGATACCGGGTTGATTAACCAAATTCGTTATGATTATCAGATCAACGAAGACTTAACTATTGCTCCAGCTTTTCGTAACGATCGTACTATCGGCTACGCTGAACCTTTTGATCGCCTTCGGGCTATCGATGTCACGCGTAATGCTTATATGATGAGTTTGACTCATCGCCTGGCAGCTCAATTACAACTCAGTGCTGGCACGCAATTTTTGACATGGCGGGATTTATATGAGTCCGCCAACAACTATAATCGAACGGTCGCTTTTTTTGAATTAGTCTTACAAGGACAAACATTTGGACAGACGGTTGGTTTGCTTGTAACAGCAGACTATATCATCCAAAACTATTTAGAACCTGTTGGGGGTGGGGAGCGACGGAATAACCTCTCCATTTCACTTTTCTTGTTGTAATTCAAGTATTCTAAAAACCATATAGTTACATAAAGAGGTAAACAGTTGAACTATCTACAAATTAGCAATCGTACTCTTTCTCAATTAGTACTGGGAACTATGGTCTATAACACAGGTGACACTGACAGTGCTTATGCTGTCTTTGACCGGTTCATTGACGCTGGTGGAAACGCCTTTGATACAGCCTTCATATATGGTGGTGGTGATGCTGAACGAGTGTTTGGTCAATGGATGAAGCATCGGCATAATCGAAGCGACATGTATATTATTGGTAAAGGGGGGCATCCGAATGGTCTTGTACCCCGTCCTCGCATTGCGCCGGAAGAAGTGCGAGCTGATTTAGAAGTGTCTCTCATTCGTACCCAAACCAGCTATTTTGACCTTTATCTATTGCATCGCGACGACGAGCAAATACCCGTTTCGACTATTGTCGATTATCTAGACGAAGAAATTTGGCGGGGACGAATTAGGGCAGCTGGTGTTTCTAACTGGTCAGCTCAACGAATTCAATCTGCCAATGAATATGCTACTAAAAATGGCAAGAATCCGCTTGTAGCGGTCAGTAATAACATTAGTTTAGCTCAAGCCAAAAAACCTCATTGGGGTGGTTGTACGTTGACTGACCAAGCTACTTGGCTGTGGCATAAGGAAACTCAATTCCCGTTAATTCCCTGGTCTTCTCAAGCCCGTGGTTTCTTCAGTGGCAACTTTCATCAAGATAAACCTGATAATCCTCACGTTGTTGATATTTACTATAGTGATGAAAACTTCGAGCGGTTGGAACGGACCAAGCAATTAGCCGGTGAGAAGAGATGTACTTCAATCCAGGTCTCTTTGGCTTACGTTTTGCATCAACCATTCCCGACATTTCCTATTTTTGGGCCAGCTAATTTGCATGAACTAAACTCTAGTTTGGGAGCATTAGAGGTGAAGTTGAGTGAAGTCGAAATGCAGTGGCTAAACCTAGAAATAGAGTCTCTTACCCCGTAAAAAATGGGACGTTCTGGAATTTCGAGTTCGTTATTGACTTTTTGATTGAAATCGTGCTAGACTTCGTCAGTCTCGCTCTCGGGGACCAATTAACTCTAAAGTCAAAAATAAATGGAAATACGGTGTAATGAAAAAGAATTTTATATTTTTGTTGTTGTTTGCCTTTGTGGCTACTAGTTTGTTTTTCGGCACGTCAACTGCCGCGCCGAAAAAAATTGAAGGTCCTTGGTTGTGGGGGATAGCTCCGACTGACGGTACAGGTGGTGCTGCCGCGATTGACCAAGACACCCTTAAAGCGGCCAGTGGTGGTGCTGTAACTCAAGAAGGCGTAGCTAAAAATGGTGTTAAATCGGGCACGAAGGTTGGCGACCATTACTTTATGTGGGGTAAATTGCCACCCACCGGTGGCAATAACGTGGGTGACCTGATGAATGAGAAGGGGCTCAATTTCAAGGCGGGTGATATCAATAATCATGATGCTTGGGCCTATGTTGAATTCGAAGCCAAAGCGGCTAAAGGTGTTGACCTTCATACCGGTAGTGATGATGCCATCAAAGTCTGGCTGAATGGCGAAGTGGTACAGGCAGTTGCTAAGGACCGGGGAGCCAGCGATTTTCAAGAATCTATTGAAGTTGACTTGGTTGATGGTGTTAACCGTTTGCTGGTTAAAGTTGGCGAAAGAGGTGGCGGTTGGAGTATGTTTGTCGGTATTGATGCAACTTACACTGTAGTCGCTGTAGAACCAGCCGATAAACTCGCAACCAGTTGGGCTGCGATTCGGTATCAGTAATCATTGACATTTTTACAGGAAAATTGCCAAAAAAGGGGTAGGGCCAGAAGCTCTGCCCCTTTTTTTATGACAGGAGATTGAATATAGAATGAAAAAATATAAGGTTGTATACATCATTTTATTAATCGCTTTCATGTGGGCTTCAAGTGCTATCACCACAAAAGCCCAAGACAAAATAGAAGGCCCTTGGTATTGGTTGATGGTAGATACTAGCAAAAAAGGTGGAGGGGCCGCAGTGACCAAAGATGATTGGATTAAAGAGGTCACTGGAGGTAAACTGACAGAGGATAAATTAGCTAAACAGGGAATTACCAAACAAATTCTTAAGATAAAAAATAAAAATAAGCTGAAATGGACTCAAGGTAAGATTTCCCCAGCAGGTGGCAATAACGTAAACGAAGTTATAAACAAGATCAAACTCGGTAACGGTGATATCAATAACCATGCTTCTTATGCCGTTATTAACTGTGTTTCGAAAGTAGCAAAGAAAGGTGCTTCCGCCAGAGTCGGTAGTGATGATGGAGTAAAAGTTTGGTTTAATGGCAAGGACGTGCACACAAATGCAGTTGATAGAGGCGCTGGTGATTTTCAAGACAACTTTGAGGTCAATATCAAGAAAGGGAATAATGTTCTAATGGTCAAAGTAACTGAAAAGGGTGGCGGTTGGAGTATGTTTGTTGGCATTGATGCCAAACTAACATACAACCTCAAATTCGCTGGCTTATCCGTTGAGCCAGAATCCAAACTAGCAACCAGTTGGGGAAATATAAAAGGACAGAGTAATTAACTAGACTATCACGCAATTTCTGTATTTGAGAATGGTTACAAAAAAGGGTAAAGTGTCAAACTTTACCCTTTTTTTTGTTTAACTGACATTAGCCAAATAAATTCAAATTAGACTTTTAAGGAGTCAAACGATGGCCAAAAAAACTATTCGGTATGGTATAGCTGGATTAGGCCGATCCGGTTGGAACATACATGCCAATCTGATTCGATCCCGGGCAGAAGCCAAGATAGTAGCAATTGTTGATCCACTGGTAGAACGTCGACAAGAAGCAATAGACGAATTCGGCTGTCAAGCGTATGACAGTTTTGAACTAATGCTAGAACAAGACGACCTAGATGTGGTGGTGGTAGCCACACCGTCGGCAGATCATGCTCCCAACTCAATTGCGGCTTTAGAAGCTGGCAAGCATGTGATCTGCGAAAAACCGATGGCAATAAATTTGGCTCAGGCTGATCAAATGATCCAAGCTGCAATCGATAATAATCAGCACCTATTCATTCATCAAAATTACCGATTTCAGTCTATTTTCACCCATCTTCAAGAAATAGTTGCTTCCGGCATAATTGGTGACCTATACCACATCCGCAACTATAACAGTGGGTTTTCCCGCCGTGACGATTGGCAAACTTTGGCTAAAAACGGTGGAGGGGTGCTAAACAACAAATGTACCCATAATCTAGACATGATCATGCAACTACTAGGTGGGAAAGTGGAAACGGTCATGGGGGATTTGCAACAAATTGCCTCTGGTGGAGATGTTGAAGACCACGTTAAAGCATTTTTGAAGGCTGATAATGGTTGCACAGCTGATATGGAGGTTACCAGTGCTCAAAATATTGCGGTTCAGTTACCAGTCTGGGTTTTATGTGGAACAGCTGGCACACTAACCAGCGACGGCAAACAATCAACCATTCGTTGGTTTGATCCGTCTGAAGCGGGTGAAGTTGCCGTCGTTGAAGGTGCTGCGAAAAACCGGGCTTACGGCTCTAGCACTAAGCCTCTCGATTGGCAAGAGGAGATAGTGCCCGCAAAAGGCCCAAGTGTTGGTGGTTTTTATGACAACATAACCGCTGTTCTACAAGACAATGCCGATATGTATATTACACCTCAATCGGTCAGAGAAGTTCTGCGGGTAATGACCGAAATTAGACGGGGTACTAATTTTGAAGTGCCTGAGGGTTAGTGTTATAATTCTTCTCACCCCATCAACTTAAGCAAAGGAGATAAGTAATGCGGCAAGATATCGACTGGCTGAAATCTATTTCTAAAGTTAGTAATATGGTAACCAGAATCAACGATGGACTCCGACAACGAGTCTCATTTAAGCAAATTGATGGTGAGAATGGTGGAGAGCAAGCCGAAATAGTTTGGGAAAAGACACGAAAGTGGCAAAAAAAACAACTAAATTTGAAGGATGATTGTAGTCGTGTAGCAGTGGAAGCAAGTGGTGTTTATGCTTCCCGATTAGCATATCAGCAAACTAAAGACCGACATAAAATCGCCCTTAACTGTCCTGATCAAGTTACTGTTGAATTAGGCCAACAAACTCTCGAGAAAGTTGCCACACCGAGGGGGTTAGGCATAGCTGTACTGTTTGGTGGGCTGACCGGGTTGATGACTTGGATCTTGGCTTTTTTATTGGGCAGAATTGACTTAGCTTCACTAATCCAAAAAATAGAATTACCCTTGTCTGACATGTCAACCGACACGTCAATTCAACCTGAAACACCAAAGTTAAACTAACAGAAAAACTGTTAAAAATTTTCAACTTGAGATTAGGGGAAAACTAGGTGGGATTGTCAAAGTAAACTCATGAAATTTGGTCTTTTTTATGAACATCAGATTCCTCGGCCTTGGGTTGAGAAATCCGAATACCAACTTTTTCAGGACGCACTTAAACAAGTCGAATTGGCTGACCAACTTGGATTTGATTATGTCTGGGAAGTGGAACATCATTTTTTAGAGGAGTACTCGCACTCATCAGCCCCAGAGGTTTTTTTGGGCGCTTGTAGCCAACGTACAACAAATATCCGATTGGGACATGGGATTGTTCTACATCCACCTGCTTACAATCATCCAGTTCGCATCGCTGAACGGCTGGCGACTCTGGACCTAGTATCTAATGGTCGAGTGGACTGGGGAACGGGTGAATCAGCTTCCCGCATTGAAATCGAGGCGTTCGGTATCGATCTGACTAAAAAGCGTGAAATGTGGACTGAATCGGTTAGAGAAACGGCCAAGATGATGACCCAAGATCCATACCAGGGTTATAAAGGAACTTACTTTTGTCTGCCACCACGTAATGTAGTGCCCAAACCTTTACAAAAACCCCATCCACCCATCTGGATTGCCTGTTCTAGTCGAGAAACAATCAAGTTTGCGGCTAAGAATGGTATTGGGGCATTGACTTTCGCTTTTGTAGATCCTGAAGAGGCCAAAAATTGGGTTGACGACTACTACCATGTTTTTGAAACCGAGTGTGAGCCCATAGGTCAGACGGTCAACCCGAACGTGGCAATGGTAACAGGTTTTTCCTGTCATCAAGACGAACAAACCGCTTTGAAAAGAGGATTAGAAGGTTTTCGTTTTTTCCAGTTTGCCTTAGCCCACTACTATATCAATGGATCTCATATTCCAGGTCAAACCGATATTTGGCAAAACTTTCAAAATCAAGAGTCATCCAATCAGGATAATAGACGCAGTGGTCTGGGTACACCGGCTCAACTGAAAGAGCATTTGGAAAAATTTGAAGCTGCCGGTGTTGATCAAGTTATTTTTCTTCAACAGGCTGGTAATAATCAGCATTCAGATATTTGTGATTCTTTAAAATTATTTGCTGATTTGGTAATGCCAGATTTCAAACAACGGGAAAAGATACTAGCACAACAGAAAGCCGATCGACTAAGACTTGCTATTCAGAAGGCTTTAGATCGTATCGTTCCTGCTGAGAATTTTGATTTGCCAATAGTCGACTCCTACCCAATTCTAAAGCAAAAGGCAGAACAAGCCAATAATAATGATGGGATAAAAATTGAAAAACCGACTCTGGACAAAAAGTGGCAAGCGGCTATCGAAGGTGGAGATCGTAGGTGAGCCAGATCAAACTGGTAGCTATCGATATAGATGGTACGTTACTCAATTCCGCCGGTCAAATCACTCCCCGAACCAAGTCCGCAGTTCAAGCAGTTGCCGATTTAGGTATTCAAGTCATTATCTCGACTGGTCGACGATTTTGGACAGCAAGAGAAAAAATCATTCCTCTTGGCCTGAGTAACTTAATCATCTCTTGTCACAATGGTATTCTGCTGAAGCATTTTAATGGTGAGTTATTATATCATCGTTTGTTGGATTTGGAATTGACCAAATCGGTGGTATCTTTCGCTAAATCGAAAGGTTTCTATCCCATCGTATTTGAAAGTGTTGCTGATAATAGTCGGGTTTTAGTAGAGCCTTTTGATTCAATAACAATGTCTTATTCGCATGACCAAGAAACTATTGCCTACCTGCAAGAAAGTCAGACTAACACATGTTTTTTTGACGATCTCAGCCAAGAAATCACCGGACAAATTATCGAGGTAGTATGCGTCATTCCAGCCGAAAAAACAAAGGATACCACTCAGGCCTTTGAACAGTGTTTTGGATCAGAAATCAAAACTATTGTAGCAACTGTTCCTAACCCAAATCGATCTTTTTTTAGCGTTGCTAATCCCCAAGCAGGCAAAAGTGGTCCTCTCAAATTTTGGGTCGAACAAATCGGCTCCGATCATAGGTCAGTGCTGGCTGTTGGTGATAATTATAATGACTTAGAGATGTTACAGTATGCAGGTAGAGGTGTGCTAATGGGAAACGCTGAACCTGATCTGAAAAAGATTGGAGCTGAACTTGGCCTCGAACTAACCGAGCGTAACGACCAAGATGGGTTGGCCAAAACCTTAGAAAGGCATCTGTTGTCATAATAGCTCAACAATCACATCCCACCACTAATGAAACAGAATTTTAATTTCCGTTTCCGATTTATCTCATTTATTAGTTTAAGAGTTAATCTTTTTGTCTGTTTGACCTTGTTGACTCATACGGCACATCCGAAGACAATTCAGGTTCCTCATCAACAGTTAACCATACAGGCTGCTATAGATTTAAGCACTGATGGCGAGACGGTTTTGGTGGCGGATGGAACTTACACTGGATCAGGTAATGTTAATCTGGACTTCAAGGGTAAGTCAATTACGCTTAAGTCAGCTAACGGAGCCGAATCTTGCATTATCGACTGCCAAAAAAACAGTTCTAGTCGTGGTTTCTTATTTCAGAACAAAGAAGGTCAGGATTCTGTATTAAGCGGTTTCACTATCCGCAATGGTAATGTTGTAAACGAAAATGGCGGTGGTATCTATTGTGTCTCTGCTTCACCAACGATTATCAGTTGTATTCTAATCCAAAATGTGGCAGCTGCTGGGGGGGGGGTGTTTTGTCTGAACTCGGATGCCATGATTAGCAATTGCTTAGTTTTGAACAATCAGGCCAAAGGCGGTGGTGGTATCCAAGCACATGAAGGAACACCGACCATCACCGGTTGCCAAATTACCAACAACAAAGCTGAGACTGGTGGTGGCCTGTTCGCCACGCAGGCTTCGGTGGTAATAACCAATACTGTTATCTCTGGTAATAAGGCGGACTATGGCGGCGGCATACTTTGTTGGTCAGACTCCCTGATGTTTCTAAATAATAATACAATAACAGGCAATCAGGCCATGTTTGGTGGTGGAATTTTTTGTAGTAATTCTGATCTTCTACTAGTTAATTCAATTCTGTACCAAAATGTGGAAAGTATTGACAACACAGCGCAACAAATGTATTTTGGTAAATCAGCGCAGCCGATAGTCGCTGATATTTCATACAGTCTAATTCAAGGTGGAAAAGCTGCCGTAATCACAGATGAAACGGTTACTTTGAAATGGGGCACTGGTAATATTACTGCTGATCCTAAATTCGTGGCTCCTACCACGGGAGACTACCGCTTGCAAGATGAGTCCCCAGCCATCGGGGGTGGTATCAAGGACGAAAGTATGCCAACGGTTGATATCGAGGGCCATGACAGACCATTTCCTGATCAAACTCAACCTGATCTAGAGGCTTACGAACACCGTCGTGGTCAACGACATGGGATTGAACCTATTGAAACAGAAACTTATCCTGATGTGCTGATTAACTCCAACAAAGGGCAAATTCGGCTAACACTCTATCCTCAGTTCGCACCGCTAACAGTCAAAAATTTTTACAAGCTTATCCGACAACAATTTTATGATGGGTTGACCTTCCACCGTTATGTGCCGTTGTTCGTAATTCAAGGCGGCTGTCCGTTAGGTAATGGAACTGGTGGTCCAGGTTGGACAGTCGAAGGTGAATTCCAAGACCCAAAGCTAAAAGCTAAGATGCCTAAACATACTCGAGGTGTTTTGGCTATGGCTCGATCAACACACCCGGATTCTGCTGGAAGCCAATTCTACATTTGTTTAGCTGATGCTCCCCATCTAGATGGCGACTATACGGCATTTGGTCGAGTTATAGGCGAGGGAATGACAGTCGTCGATAAATTGCGCCAAGGGGATAAAATGCTATCAGTCCAACTGATGGAAGAAAACGTTCAGGTTCTAGTACCAACACAAATGACTATTACTCCCCAAAAGAACGATTTGCCAGCAGACGGTAAATCGATTACTCCTATTGAAATTACTATTTTAGATCAGAATGGTAATGGACTAGCTAACCAAAAAATCGAGTTAGAAACCAGTTTGGGTTATGTTTCATTAGTAGAAGATCATGAAAACGGAACTTACACTGTCACATACACTGCGGGAACTGAGAAAGGACAAGAAAACCTGATCGTTACGACTGATGGCCCAATCGGTATGGGGTTAATCCGACTAACCGAGCCGATGAGGCCAATGCAAATGACAGTGGTAGCTACAGATCGATCATTACCAGCAGATGGGCAGTCCACTACTAGGGTTGAAATTACTATTTTAGATCAAATGAACAAAGGTTTATCTGGTCAACAAATTGATATGTCGACGACCATTGGTACCTTGACGGAGTTAATAGACCATGGAAATGGAACCTATATTGCAACCTATACTAGTGGAACCGAAATCGGTGTAGCCCAACTACGATTAAAAACCGATAATGAACAACTCGGTCAATCTACTATCCGACTAGTTGAACCAACGGTATTAGCAAAAGGTGGATTTGAGGTGAATATTGATAATCCAGTACAATCAGTTCAAATCGGTGACCAACCACAGACGAAAATTACAGTTTTGGGTAAAGATGGATTTTCCGATACTATTTTCTTATTCTTAGCCGGCCTGCCCAAGGGAATTTCCGCCCAAATCCAACCCCCTTCCATTGAGATCAGTGAGAAAAATAATCAGGCTAATGCTACGCTCAGACTAACCATTACTCCGGATGCCGAAACAAGTGGTCAAGCTTTTATTCTTCTAGCCACCGGCTCCGATACCGGCCAGACACGACGTAAACAGATGACCATCGTTGTCTCACCGTCGACTAAGCCATTTGTTTTAATAGACCTTAAGATGACTCCAACCAATCCAAGTGTTGGTCAATCGGTGCTGATTTCAGCACAGCTTATTATGCAACCGATCACGCCGATTGTTTCTCCTGTACCAAAATTAGATAAACTACCCCTAAAGTTGCTACTATTCAATCCAGCAAAACAATCTATCAAACATCAGGTTCAAACCGATTCAGAGGGGAAAATTCAGCTTCGACAGTTGGTGGATCAGTCGGGTCGCTGGCGGGTTAGCGCCCACTTTGAGGGGGTGAACCAAATAAAACCGATCATACAAGAAACAATGTTTCTAAGCAAATCATCAGCAACACATCTAAACTGGACCACCCCCAAAGAAATAAATTTAGGACAGCAGATTAAGATCGGTGGCTACTTGAGTCTGAAAGGTATTCCTCAAACAGGGGTTGCCAATCAATGGGTTAACCTAGCAATATTTCTACCAGAAAGTTCGGAAACAATTAGCTTTCAAACCCAAACTGACGAAGACGGGTATTTTGAACAACCAATCGTAGCCGATCAAGTAGGTATCTGGGAATTAACGGCTGACTGGCAGGGAAACAAAGATTATCAAAAATCGAATAATCATCATCAATTGTCGGTTATTCTTCCGACTAAAAGTCCTCATTTGATTGGTGATGCGAATAGAGACGGAATCGTCGATATTTTTGATTTGGTCAAGGTTGCTAGCCAGTTTGGATTAACTGGATCTGATTTAGTAGGGGATTTAAATAATGACCACTTGATAAATATTTTTGATTTGGTATTGGTTGCGAGCAATTTCGGCCGATTATTAGCAAGTGCGTCCCATCAGCCAAATCTAAATTTGACTAATGAGCAGACGGATCGGTTGATAGATGCAATCGAGTGGTTGCAAAAAAAAGCTGATTTATCGACAGTTGAGGCTGATGTTTTAGAATTGCTAATACCCATGACATTTCACCAGACTCCCGATTCAACACAATTATTTACCAATTATCCAAATCCATTTAATCCAGAGACTTGGATTCCTTTTCAGTTAAGCCGAGATGTGGCTGTTACAATTACAATTTACAATATCGAGGGGCACTTAATTCGGCGGTTGGATTTAGGATGGCAGTCAGCCGGTCGTTATTTAAATCAAAAACAAGCCGTTTTTTGGGATGGGCAAACGGAAACCGGAGAATCTGTGGGTAGTGGAACATACTTTTACCAACTGCAAGCAGATAACTATATTGGGATTCGCAAAATGGTAATTTTAAGATAGAGGTATTAATTTCAAATACTGATCAGATTTGACAAAGGAAAAAATGAAAAATCGTCTCTATACCGTCGTTTAGACATTTAACCCAAAAGTTTTTAGTGATTAAACAAACTTCTCATTTGATAAGACACTCGTTCGTCTTGTTCCAATAGTCTATGATTTTGTAATTTAGTTAATGTTATAGGCCGTTATACCAAGATTTTAAAACCCAATGGTAGAGAGCATCTAACCAGATGTGCGCAGTTAACATTTGGTAAATTTTTACTAAATGATTATTTTCATTCAATAGACTTAAAGAACAAAAAGCTAATAATTATAAGACCGGTGCCTTTACAATTAGACAATTTTATTCCAGAATAGCCACAGGAACAGTCATTTGCCAATATCGAACAGTATACAAACAGTCATTTGAATTAGCGAGCATATGAATACATCTAGGGCTGCTGTATTTTTTGAAGATAAGCCAATTCTGACAATACAAAATTTTCTTACACCTGAGCCTAAGCTCGGTGAATTACTCGTTCGAATTGAAGCCTGCACAATTTGTGGAAGTGACCTCCATACTATCGAGGGAAAACGTAAGGAAAAGGCTCCAACTATCTTGGGCCATGAAGTTGTTGGAACGGTCATTGACTTATCCGGTCCAGTTCACGATTTCAACAGTGTTCAACTGAGAGTTGGTGATCGTATTACTTGGTCAGTTTGCTTCAGTTGCTTAGATTGTGATCGATGCAGAAATGATATGCCTCAAAAATGTCGCCATTTGAAAAAATTCGGACACGAATATGTATTCGAAGGTGGACCGCTATTTGGTGGATTTTCGGACACAGTTTTGTTACCTTCTGAGGCCGCAATATTCAAGATTCGATCAGATATTGTACCTGAGGTGATTTGTCCTGCAAATTGTGCGACAGCGACAGTAATGGCATCAATGCAGTCAGCTGGAAAAGTACAGAACAAGAAGGTCCTAATTATTGGAGCAGGAATGTTAGGCTTAACAGCTGGAGCGTACTGCGACTCCAAAAACGCAAGAGAAATTGTTTTTCTTGACCAAAATCAGAAACGGATTGAGCTAGCAAAATCTTTCGGGGCAACTAAAATTGGAAATTCGTTTATAGATTGTATTGATGCTGAAGATAACGGCGTGTTTGATCTCATTTTTGATTTCGCAGGTTCAGCCCAATTAATTCAACAGGCAATAGATTTTCTAGCCGTTGGTGGTAAATTAGTCTTAGTTGGAACAGTAATGCCCGGACCTGAATTGACGTTCAAGCCGGAGTCATTGGTCAGAAAATTAATCTCCATATTTGGGATTCATAATTATCGTCCAGAACACCTTAATGATGCGATCAAATTTCTTTTGGAACAAGCAGATAACTATCCCTTTTCTCAACTTGTTGAAAAGTCCTTCTCTCTCGATAAAATTAACGAAGCTATCGAATTTGCAACTGAATTTAAACCTGTTCGAGTCATGATAAAACCATAACAGCTTCATAGAACTAATTACTGATGTATTCTCAGTTCTAGTCGATCAATTTGATTTAGAATATAATGATGAAAAGTGGCATAAATAGAAAATAATCTGTAAGTAACTTGGTCAGCTAAATTATTCAGGATTTAAAATTAATAATCAGCGATAAAAATTCCGGGATAATAATCTTAC
>CAYVHK010000034.1:14828-27704 GCA_964451145.1 uncultured bacterium
AGTATCAGCGCCGAGTATCACTTAAACCTTAGTGAATCATTGCTTGCTAGTTTGGAGTTATAAGCCTAGATGATAGACGATAAAATTCAAATATTTCAAGAGAAGCAATTTTGTCAAAGAAAACTAAGACTGCAGATATGGGATGATAAAGATAGAATTACAGGGCTATGTTTTTTGCGATTATCACATTTTTAATGTTCTATTTCATTGGTCAATCTTTAAAAATTAAAAGAAGCGAAAATTGAAAAAATATGATGTAGCCATTATAGGTGCAGGAATTGTAGGGCTTTCTCATGCTCTTCAAGCTGCCAAACGTGGACTCCAAGTTATTGTTTTCGAAAGAACTGTGCAAGCTGAAGGCGCATCAGTTCGGAATTTTGGTATGATTTGGCCAATAGGTCAGAGTGCAGGCAAAATTTATGAAATTGCACTTCGATCCAGAGAGATTTGGCTGGATTTGGCCAATGAGAAAGTTATTGATGTAGAAGAATGTGGCTCTATTCACCTAGCACATCATTCTGATGAAATGGCATTGTTAGAGGAATTTGTAAGCAAAAAAACTCATCAATCTCAAATTATTGATGCGGCCGAAGTTGCCAACCGATCAATCCTTGCCAATGAATCTGGACTACTAGGTGGAATGTACTCTCCAACTGAATTACGTGTTGATCCTCGCACTGCTTCTCAAAAAATAGCACATTGGCTTGCAAAAAAATCTAATGTTGAAATTCGGTTTGGTACGCCTATTATTCGAATTGAGAATAATCTAATTTCTTCATCCGAGAATAGTTCTTGGAAAGCCAATAAAATTATGATCTGTAGCGGTAGTGATTTAAAAACTTTATATCCAAAGAAGTTTCGGGAATCCAAATTAGTACTTTGTAAGCTGCAAATGCTCAAATCCGTCCCTCAGAAAAGACTAAAAAACACTTCAGCTCCACACATTGCAAGTGGACTCACTTTAAGGCACTATAGCTGTTTTGAACATTGTAGTTCTCTGAAAAAATTAAAACAGAGAATTCGATCAGAGTCACCGGAATTAGATTTTTTTGGTATTCATGTGTTGGCATCTCAATTTCCCAGTGGTGAAGTTGTTCTGGGTGATTCACACGAATATGGTGATAAAATCACACCGTTCAATAAAACAGAAATTGATGAATTGATAATTCGTGAGCTCAAGAAAATTATTCGGCTCGATGATTGGACAATCAAAGAACGGTGGTACGGAGTCTATGCCAAACATCCAGAATTGCCTGTTTTCGATTATTGTATTGACGACTATGTTTCTTTATTCGTTGGTACAAGTGGTGCAGGAATGACACTAGCTTTTGGACTTGCAGATCGTTATTGGAATCAACTTTAGTAGGAACTGAAATGCCACCATTAAAACACCTTAAAGCTATCGTATTCGACTGGGCTGGCACAATGATTGATCATGTTAGCCGGGCTCCAGCAATCGTGTTTCAAGAGATTTTTCGTCAACAGGGAATCGAAATAACAGTTGACCAAGCAAGAGAACCAATGGGAATGGCAAAACGGGAACATATTGCAGCTATTACCCAAATGCCATATGTCCAAAAAAAATGGTTTGAGAAATTTAATGAGCCATGTACAGAGCAGGATATTGATGAAATGTACGAGCAGTTTTTACCATTGCAAAAAAAAACGTTAAAGGACCATAGTCAAATGATTCAGGGTGCTACGGCTACGGCAGAATTATGTCGTAGTCTTGGGCTGAAAATCGGGTCCAGCACAGGATACACACGAGAGTTAATGGTCGACGTTTCTGCGACTGCAAAAGAACAAGGATATGAACCGGATTTGATTCTTTGTGCTGAAGACGCACCACGTGGTCGACCCGCACCCTATTTATTATATGAAGTAGCAAAACGATTGGATGTTTACCCTATGTCTACAATCGTGAAAGTTGACGATACAGTACTCGGTATCGAGGCAGGAGTAAATGCTGGGTGTTGGAACATTGGTATCACGCGCACTGGAAACTTATTGGGACTTTCGTCGGAAGAGACAGAAAATATAATGGGAGCCCAACTGGATCAAATGATTTCTTCGGTCAGCGAAAAGATGTTAAACGCAGGGGCCCATTTTGCACTTGAGTCTGTAGAAGATATTCAAGTTGCTTTGACACATTTTGATGAGCTATTGGATCAAGGTGCATCTCCTAATAATTTCGCTTTTGATTCTCATCTTATACATTGGTCGAAGACAATCAGTGGCTAGATTTTTCAAACTTCAATTTCCCATTTTTCTACGAAAAAATATTGGTATGACGGATAAAATGTCTGTCACGGCCAAAAAACACATTTTGAAAGACATATGAGTAATCACGTCAAATAAGCAGCAAAAATAAAAATGACTGAGTTTTTCATTCAGGTATTTATCTTAAAAATTACCTGTTCGAGAGTCGTAGATATTTGGGGAGTAAATGAAAGCATTTAAAGCTCTGTGTGGTACAAAAATAACAAAAACATTCGATAGGGGAAGATTATGACATTTCGAGCAGCCGTAATTGGGTGTGGCCGAATCGGTAGTACAATTGACGATGAACAGGTCCACCGGCCACAATTTCGATATCCTTGGGCACATGCACCCGCTATTATTGAAGCTAAAGGAATTGAATTGATAGCAGGATCTGATATTCATCCAGAACAACTAGATGATTTTAAGAATCGTTGGGGCGTATCTGCTCTTTATACCGATTATCTACAAATGATCGAACAAGAACAACCTGACTTAGTTTGTGTAACTACCAAAACAGCCGAGCGAGCTGAAGTCGTAATTAAATCAGCGGAAGCCGGTGTGAAAGCTGTTTACGCAACTAAGCCTATGTGCCGTAGTTTGGCCGAAGCTGACGAAATGATCGAGGCTTGTCAGAAGAACAACACGATTTTAGCCATTGCTTGTCACAAGAACTGGAGTCCTTGGTTCCAAGCTTGTTTGCGCACTATTCGTGAAGGTCAGATAGGTTCTTTTATGTCGATGGTATGTAATTACGGTTGGAACTTAGCTAATGGACATAGCCATACATTATCACTTTTTCGACAATTCGCTGACTCACCAGCCCAATGGGTTTTTGGTTGTATGAATAGCGATGAAGCTGCTAATAGTGAAAAAGATCTTAGCGGAAATGGTATGATCTATTACCAAAATGGAATTCAAGGTTTTTTAAATTCTGGTGGTTGGTTGAATATCGACTTTATTGGGAAAGACGGTTGGATCAGCGCTCGCAACGAACATGCGGATTTTGAATTTTGGAGTCGTCATCCTTCAACTCGAGAACCGATTCGTCGACAATTCCCCAACCCCAAACGCCCTAGAAGTTCTCAGCAAGCAGCTATTGAAGGTTTGGTACAAAATCTGAGGGAAGGTACAAGCCCACTCTGTCCTGGTGAGTACGGACGGGAGGCTTTAGAAATTGCTATCGGTCTGCGTGAATCTCATCGGCGAGGAGGTGAGAAAATAGAATTACCTTTGGCTAATCGTAGTTTATCACTCGGTTGATGATCATTCGATACAATAGAAGGAAATGTAATGGGAATTACGCTTGAACAATGGGAAGAGTTTGACCAAGAAGGATTCTTATCCTTAGGTCAGGTTGCAACGAATAAGCAACTAGCCGATATGCAAAAGTGTATTAACGACATTATGTTAGGTTTAGCATCTGTCAACTATGACCAAATTATGATGCAGTTAGTTGGATCGAGAGCCTGATACTGGACGACCAGGTCCACAAACAAAAGGCCACGAAGGCCCCACACTTTTATATCGCAAAATTCAGCAACTAGAATTTTCCCCTATCTTTCTGAACTACATGGGGCACCCACTTTTTGAAACTATTTGTCAACGAATTTATGGGCAACAAACACCGGTCAGTTGTTATCGAGCCATGTTCATGAATAAACCAGCACAAGAGGGAACAGAACTCGCTTGGCATCAAGATCGATGGGACAATTTGAACCGAGACCCAGAAATAACCGTTTATACGGCTTTAGACCCAGCAAGTCATGAAAGTGGCTGTGTGTATGTGATTCCAAAGTCCCACCGAAATAGGTTCAATTCATATCAAAGAGCAGGAAGACTCAATCCCCAACAATTGGAGGAAATTATCAATCAGACACAGGCAATGCCATTGGAATTGAGAGCCGGCGAGGTAGTTTTGTTGCACAATTGGATGCTACACAAGTCAGATACTAACCGAACTCAGGATCCACGTAGAGCATTTAGTGTTTGCTACATGCGGGCAGACACTGAAACCCACCCGCCGCAGAAGGGTGAATTTCCCCGTATATTTGGAAAAGGGGCATTGACGGTCGAAAATCTACCCGACTATCAACCGTCAATCATCTATGTTTAAAAGCAGGAGAAATACCTGCCCTAACGAGAACTGGTTTGATTCTGCTTTACTGTTTGTTGTGAGTTAACTTGATTTGACTCCAAGTGACAGCTAGTTTGTTTTTGGCTTCTACAGCAGTTGAAAACTCTTTAGCTCCAATTTGCATACTGAACTTCATTTCAGCATCACTCAGCGCGCGATTCCACAACCGAACTTCGTCAACAACCCCTGGCCAAGCTTCCCCGCCCCAAGTGCCAATTTGTACAGAATCCTTATTAGCCGCAGGTAATACAGGATTCTTGGATTTTTCTTCATGTGTAGCTATCCCATTAACGAAGATTCGAACTAATCCATCATCGGCAGTTGTATGAGTATATGCTAAGTAATACCATTGGCCAACCTTGAGTTTAGTTTTGTTATCGTTAATATCTTTGAATCCACCTTTCTCTCCGTTGGTCCAAACTTTGATACCATTCGATGGATTCATACCATAGCCAAAACTAATGTGTCTCCCACCGGTAGCTGGCGGGTTTTTTCTGATACCAAAAACCACGGCGTGCGAACTAGGTAATTTATCCAGTTTGACCCAGGCAGCTTGAGTAATTGCCCCTTCAATGTGAAAAACTTTATTATCATCGACAAGAACACGGTCAGAAGAAGCGGCGAATTGAAGAGCCTGACCAAATTTACCCGTAACCCACTTAGCATTTCCTTCGATAGAACCTTTAAGTTCATTACTAGAAGTGTCTGCTACAGATTTCCCTGTTCCTTCATCAAAAGGCATGTAGAGAACCAAGCCCTTTTTCAAATCAATGTCTTTGTCAGTAATCTTGGCTTGAACTGTCAAACAAGACAAAATCATTATTGCTATGGCAACAGAACTAATTTTGCGCAACATATTATACACATCTCCGAATTCTGATCATTTTAAATAATGGAGATTCATCATCTCCAGCACATATCATATCAGAAATATGAATAAAGTCAAAATTTAGCAATGGTTCAAATGTTGTTTGACCTTATCCAGTTGATAATAAATCTAATATTCAGAGATTTTACGCCTGATTAAAGATTAATCGTAATATATGTTTGCCTTTGAATAATCATCGCTAATGTTCCCCAAAAGGTTGTTATCACAAATTCACCTAAAATAAGACCTAAGAAAAAGGGGATAGCTCGTTGGTATAGTTTTAGTCCTCCCTGTTTTAAAAAAATCAATTTGAATAGAAAACTGAGCAATATTGAAAACCAGAAAAAGTTCATCGTGTAAGTGCTGGTAACGGCATAACCTGCTGCGTGTAAAGGAAACCAGAAAAATCTAGCACGCATAAACGTCAGAAATATGGCTGTCAGTAAACCAAAAACAGAAGCGATTAAGGCCGGTGTATTGGAAGGTAGAGGATTATTCAACCATCCGCCTAATCTATAAAATGACTCTCGGCCAACCCAACCAGTATAAACTCCATCTCGGTAGGACATATGCATATAGGCCCAAATTGTTGCAGGAAGACCAATTAAAATAGAGAGTAAAATAGCTAAAGAAAATTTTCGATTCTCTACTTTAGCTTGTTCGGCTATTTTTAAACCCTCTAGTTGGTGTGGCATCAGTAAACAATCATATGACCGGTTAAAAAAATAGAGATATGAAAGGGCTGTTAGGTTTTTTGCACCCAGCAATCTGGTACCGAAGGCTGTATACAGCATGTGATCCGGGCCGCACCAATGTTGATCATGAACAGGTGAACCTAGCTCTGCTCGCATACGAGTGATTCCAATGGCTAAACCATAGTAACAAACAAAAAAAATCAGTATTACCCAGACTGACATTCCCAGTTGTTGACAAAAAATGATTAAAAATACAATAGCAGAAATACCAACACCAACTGCCCATCGATATGGAATAGGCTCTTTATTTTGGTAAATGTTTGTTGCAGCTGTTAAGTTGGTCTTTTGAAAGATTATACGGAGGATTTGAGCGAGATGATGTCGGCTAATCCAGAAGGCTGTCACACCTAACCCAAAGTAAGCTCCAAATGATTGTTCATGTGGATAGGGAAAATCATGTTCCAGTCCAAAAGCCCGACCAGCGACCTTCTGTACCTTCCAAAATAGATAGAAGAACCAACAGGAAAAAGAAAGGTCTAACGGCATCATAAAAGCTAAGCCAATCGCGAATGGATACACTCCAATCGGGAGCTGATCAATTGCATCCCAAGGTGCCGTAGTGAAAAGAGAGGAAATATCGCTTCCCCGCATACCAGCAAATCTTGGCCAACTTGGATAGAGATCATTAATTCCGTTAAAAATATCGATGATGGCAGCAATCGTAAAACCGATCCACATCAAGCGATTACGAAAAAAATTAGATTTCTTATCCGTCATAGCCAGTGGTAACTGAATCAACGGGTAACTAAGTTTTTCATGCTCAATCCACTGCTTTCGTACCAAAAAATTGATGCTAAGCATAACGGAGAACAAAGCCAACAAAAACAAGGCCCAAATGAATAACGGTGGTAACCATGCCTGTAGATATTCTGGCTGATAAAAGTTGGATTGCCCTGCATAAAAATTAGTGATTACCTGACGTTTTTGAACCGAGGTCCAATTTGGAATGTAATGCCAAAATAGGTTCTGCCAATCATTTTCCGGTGAAGCGTAAGCGAAAGCATAACTTATAATTGGGGGTAGCATCTGAACACACATGTGTCCACCAATAGCTGTAGAAATAGAGACCATAGTGTAAATGGTCAATAAATCAGCTCGCGAAAAAGAAAATTGGGGGAGAATCGGTCGAAAGATCCAACTCAAAAAGGTTAAAAGAAAGAGAATAGTTACAGTGTTGTAGAGTAGAGAGATCATTGACATGTGGGCAATATCCCATCGTAAGCCAATCATCTGCCAAATAGCGTTGAGCGGAACCAAAATTAAGCCGACGAGTAGGGCTTTGGTCGTCAGTATAGTCTGTTGTTTAGATATAGATAGATCCTCCGAAACGAGTGATTTCTTTGAACGATTAACCAAAAATCTTGCTAACAACATCGACCTCGTGTTAAGTTAGTGCATCGAATGGAGTAGGCTTGAATGAGAATTGAAGTTAGTGCTGACGAGTTAGTGAAAGGAGAACTATCAAATCATCACCTTGAACAGGCTATTAGTGGTATTCAGCTAGAAGGATATACCATTCTTGGCAACGTAGTCTCTACTGATCATTTGGATATTTTGCATCAGAAAATGACGAAAGATTCGCAGACTATCATCAATGCTCATTCTGAAAGGTGGAAAGGTCGTCTCCAGATTGGTCAATTACAGCAAGGAGCACCACCTTTTGCCCCTTATTTATTTACCGACATTGTCTCTAATCCAATTGTTGAACACCTTAACATTACTCTATTGGGAAAAGGTGCCTTCAATGGTTTTTACAATGGAAATACTAATGCTCCAGGTAGCACACAACAAGGCTTGCATATGGATGCCGGGCATTTATGGCCAAGTTTGAACCCATCTCACCCGACAGCCTCAGTAGTGGTCAATATCCCAACAATAGAAGTCACAGAAGAGAAAGGTGCTATCGAAATTTGGCCGGGTACACATTTGATTGGCGACGTTCCGCGCAGCTTAGATGATAGCATAGAAGAAGCACGACGTAAAGTGCGACCACCGGTTCGAGGTGAAACACAGAAAGGAGACGTCCTAATCCGAGACATGCGATTGTGGCACCGAGGTACGCCCAATCGATCTGAACAGTATCGACACATGATCGCTTTAGTTCATAATGTCGGCTGGTTGCGTCGTGGCCAACGACTTCGTTACGTAAAAGGGAGTGAGTCAGTTTTTCAAAATTGTCGCGTGGACCCCCATGCTACTTTCCTAGATGAGTGTCACGATTACCTGTTTGATTATCGTGGGCCTAATGTGTAACCAGCATAGTTGTTCTAGATCACTTTTTAATTAATTTTTGCATCGACCGGAGTGCTCTTGGTGAATCAAGTAGCCGACCGAACTCCGCATGCGAAACCTCAGCTACATAAATATTACCATTAGAATCAGTTGCAACAGCGTGGGGGGCATAGAATCTTCCCGGTTGGTCCCCGAATGCTTCATTGCCAAGTCTAGTGATGACATTGCCCTCCACATCTAAAATAGAAATCCTAGGGCCTAATTGCCCTGCAATCTCATGGGCTTCTGTACCACCTCCGTAATATTCTCCCACATAAATTAGTCCATTTTTGAAATGAACAGCCGCTGTTCTGGACAGGTCTCCCCATCTGGCCTCTAATTTTCCATCTGGGTTGAAGACTTGTATACGCCGATTTTCGCGATCACCAATATAAATATAGCCATCGGGATCAATATCAATATCATGGACGATATTAAAACTGCCCAGTTCTGTTCCCGCCTGGCCCCAAGAATTGAGTAAGTGCTTTCCATCGGGCGAAAAACGGTGAACTCTTGCATTACCGTAGCCGTCAGCTACCACAATATCGCCATTTCTAGGGTCAATAGCCACTCGGGTTGGGCTACAAAACGGTTCACCGCTCATAGCTGGTGAATGTTGATATTGCTCATTAAGTGTCATTATTAGTTTGCCTTCTGATGTAAACTGACGGATGGAGTGATCTACATTGTCAACACACCAGACAGTATCATCGAGGGCAATTGTCACCGCATGAGGGTTCGTAAAGACACCATCTTGCCCCCAACTACGTAATACATTGCCTTCAGTATCGAAGACAATTATAGGATGATTACCCCGATTGAATACGTAGACATTATCCTTGGAGTCGACATCTACCGAAGTTGCCTCTTTATAGAACCAACCTTCGGGTAGATTGCCCCAGTTTTCGCCTGAAACCTGATATTTATAATCACCGCTACCGAGTGTAACCATTATTTCCTCCATTTAAAATAGACAACTATGTATGAATCAGTCTAATTTATAAACCTAATCTATCAATCGAAAAACTAAAGTAGCCTATATCGCAATTTTCAACCAAGAATCTTTTTTATTCTTACTTGTCTAAACTAATAGCCAAATTGTCTTGTGTTTTGATTTTTTGAATATTATTCCACATTACATCCAATCTAAATTGGTCTCTAACCACTATATAATGTGCCATTGCTTAATCATTCAGTGGCCAATATTCCACCAATGTAAATCTGAACTGTTTCGCCTTCTATTTAGTTTCACATAAAAATTGGATAGTGGTCTTTGTAAATCCATAAATCCAGATGTCTAGCATTTTCCGTTTCTGGTTAGACAACATACTGTGAAATAGTAAGCTTCAGCTTAATCAAAATGGTAATCATTGCGATTAATCCTAACATAGCCGTTACCTTTTTCAAGGAATTTCAAAGATTCACCTAATTTACTGTTAAATTACCATTTCAGGTTTTCCTTAATTTGGTATTTTCCCATCAATAACGGAGAAGCTTCAAGTTCTAAATCAGCTAAACAAATGGTTATATTAGTTCCCATTGGACTAAGGAGTGAATAATTACATATTTTAGTTTCATCTATTTCCAACATAATTAAATAAGGAACAAGACGTCGAATTAGATGATTCTTGTAATATGTTCTTTACCGTACCAGTTTAAAAGGATCACAGACCAGCCGAATTTTGAATACACCAGTAACTAGGTGATACAAAGCATAAACTTCAAAAGAAAAAGGTATATAACCACCATAACCGAGCAGGGGCATTTCAAAAATTTTCCAGAAATTGACAAAAGGCACTTGATAAATCCATTTTGGGTAAGAATAAAAATTCCACATTTCCCAAAAAAAACCACAAATTAAGCAACCGATAGCTAACGAAAAAACTGGATGCCAGTTCCCACTGTGTGTGTGGTTCAGTAACGATCGGTGGCCAAACCAAACATTCATTGGTTCTAAAATAAAATGGACCGATATCCACACAAAAGGAAAGAAATAACGCGGCCTGTATATCAATAGACCCAACATTAACCAGCCCAAAATAAACATCAGAATTGTGTGGCGAGGCCGAATAGTAAATCGGAATCCTCTTAGAGGCTGGTGTGTCCAATTAAAAGTCGAAACCCATTCGGCGGTGCCAAATACTGCCGGTATTACTGTCGAAAAACTGATTGAGGCGAAAATAGCATATTGCAGGTTGGTAAAATCAGATCGTCCTTCATAAAACCAGTTTTGCGTTCGCCAATTGATGAGTTCAAATAACCACCAACTCGGCGCAGAAATAACGAACAAAAGTAAATAGGCAAAAACATTTCGAGTGAGTATGGAATTTCCCTTTCGACGGCAAGTGAGAGCGGAAACAACAAAACAGTAGCCCAACCACAAAGGGAAAAAGCCGATACAACCAAAATGGGAAACGGTAAGCGGAAGTTCTGAATTGATTGAAAAATGGGGAACCAACCAGTTCAAAGGCCAAAAAATAGCAATTAGACCGATACCAAGCCAGCCGTGAAAGGAAAGAATTTTCAAGTTGAACTGCCTTTGCTACCAAGGATATTATATCATGGCATGGTTAGGAAAAGTCCAATTTGTATTACAGGTTAGTGCGGTTTATGTGCAAAGATTTGTTGAACAATTCTATTATTTACATCTCAGATAGATTGAGCAAATTTGTTCCGTATAGCCTACTTACGACTAGATTACTATTAGAGTTTTAGAATGAATTCAAATGTCGAGGTATAATTGGCTGTGTAGGATCATATCAACGACAAAAAAGAGGCCATTGTTTGACTGGTATCAAGTTGGGCTATTCTAATCTGATACACAGCGATTTGGGTCAGCTTGATTCCCCAAAGAATAACGTTTTTCAACCAATTCCCCCTAGTTTCGTGCTCCCTCCCATCCTCTATCGGTAATTGTTTTCCTAGCTACTTAGCGTATATGTTTGCATCAACCAACTGGCAAAAACCATAGAACGATTATCTTTTGGCGAATAATGCTTGATACAACGCTAAAAACGTTCAAAAATCCAATCATTTACTCGCACTAAATCAGGATGAGAGTGGCAATTGTCAATAAACTGCTAAAACTGCCCAACGGTTACTTCGTGAGTATTCATGAAGATTTTAGGTTTATTTGATAAACAGGCTGGAACATTCAAATCCAAGAATCGGCCTCATTTTGGTATTCTTATATAGAATTGGCCAACTGGAATCAGAACTTGATCAACTTCTATTTCTTGAAGAGATGTTTTTAGAAGCAAATTACTACTTGGCAAGTGGTCTGTAACTATAGGTCACAATTACAAACAGCCAAATACTCGTTATGGTTTTGATTCTTCCTATTATTCGGCTATCTTCTTCTTTTTTATACCAAATCTGATTCCATTTCAAATTGGTCAGTTTGGCAATTCTATTTTTGATTATTAACTTACCCGAAAAGTATAGTCTGCCTACATTTGTACTGGGTAAACTAGACCCAACTGTATGCGACTGATATAATCACTAGACCAGAGCTTCAACACAAAAAATCACAAGGAGTATATTTTGACACTTAATTGGAACAGTCAGCACTTAACTCAAGGTTGGCAGAAAGGTATTACGGCATTTTATTATGGTCTTGGTTTTAACGATGTCGATTTTGACCGAGCACAAGTTGGAATAGGAACACCATTACTAGATGGAAACCTGTGTAACATGCATGCGTACGAGTTAGCTCAGCAATTAACTGCGGGTTGCAAATCCGCCGGATTAATTGGTTTTCCCTTCGGAACACCGGGGGTTAGCGACAATATAACACAAGGTCATGAAGGAGGAAACGGCAGTCTACCATCTCGTAATATGATTGCTAACTCGGCTGAATGTGTAGTGTCAGCACATGGATACGATGCTTTGATTGGCCTACATAACTGTGATAAAAATGGTCCCGGATTTGCCATGGCTTTGGCGAGACTCAATTATCCTGGCCTGATCATCAGTGGTGGAAGCATACTTCCTGGTTGTTATCAGGGAAAGGATATCACCATTTTGGATGTTTACGATTCGCAAGCGGCGGCTAACGTGGGGGCTATCAGTCAAGAGGAGGCTGATGAGATTTTGAAACTAGCCTGCCCAGGAGCTGGAGGCTGCGGTATTGCCGCGTCGTTCAACACTTGGGGAATTGCTATGGAAGCCATCGGTTTAATGCCACCATATAGTAGCTCTATCCCAGCCGTTAGTGAAGAAAAACGGCAAGAATGCCAAGAAGTGGGAAAATTGATTCACAATTTGCTTGAAGCCAATATTCGACCAAGAGATATTTTGACTAGGGCTGCATTCATTAATGCTACCGTCGCCATTGCCGCCGCTGGTGGATCAACTAACGGCATCCTTCACCTCTTGGCATTGGCCCTAGAAGCTGAGGTGGAGTTTCACTTGGCTGATATTCAGCAGATCTTACGAACGACACCTGTTTTGGCAAGTTTTGCTCCTCGTGGCAATCGAACCATGGTGGACTTACACAATTTGGGCGGAACACCTCTATTACTTAAACACCTGCTAGTAGCTGGTTTGTTAAATGGTGACTGTCTAACTGTAACTGGTAAAACAAT
>CAYVHK010000034.1:27714-28949 GCA_964451145.1 uncultured bacterium
AACAGATGTACCGCCGATACCAAATGACCAAGATTTACTTGCTCCACATGATCAACCTTTTAAACCCTTTGCTGATATGCAAGTTTGTTTTGGTAACATTGCTCCGGGTGGAGTGGTATTCAAAGTGTCTAGTATGGAAAGTTCAACTTTTAGTGGCTCAGCAATTTGTTTCGACGATGCCCGACAGGTTGCACAAGCAGTTGAGGCTAAACAAATACTGCCCGGTATGGTGATCGTTCTGAGAAATCTTGGGCCGGTGGCGTGCGGGATGCCCGAGGTATTAGTAGCTACGGCAGCACTTTCTGTACCGGAACTCGATGGTAAGGTTGCCTTTTTATCTGACACGCGTGTTTCGGGTGTTTCTCATGGAGCTATTGGTGTTCATTGTGCTCCAGAAGCAGTAGTAGGTGGACCAATTGCTTTTGTTGAAAATGGCGACCAAATCTCATTTGATCTTCTAGCTGGTAGCATTCACCTGCATGTCCCCAACGATATACTTACAAAACGGCAAGAAAATTGGCAGCCCCAACCATCGGTAATGAAGTCCCGAGCGTACTTAGCTGATTTTTGTGCAACAACGGCTCAGGCTAATTACGGTTGTGTTAGCAAAGCCTATTATCCAAAATGTCAATAAGTTTATGAAGAAGCAAATCACAGTGCAGCCGCTAAAAGAAATTTTAGCTCAACGCACTAATACTAGCAGTTTGTACCGACAACGTAAAAACAACGCAATTCACAGTTATGCCTGCGGGCATAACTGTACTATCAAACCTGATCGGTTTGGTGTCTGTCGTGTTCGATTCAATCAAGATGGTCAACTGAAAGTGCCGTGGGGTTATGTGGGAGGAATACAGATTGATCCTATAGAAAAAACGTTTTTCCATACTTTTCCTAAAAACAATACTCTCAGTTTCGGTATGTTAGGTTGTGATTTTCATTTTGTTTGCTGTCAAAATTGGATAACTTCCCAAACTTTGCGAGATCCGAAAGCGGTAGCAACCCCCCAAGCTATCACTGCTGCAGATTTAGTGGAAATTGCTTTAACTCACAAAACCCATGTCATCATTAGCACCTACAACGAACCGTTAATTACCAGTGAGTGGGCTGTTGAAATATTTAAGATGGCACTGTCTAACGGATTAGTAACTGCTTACGTTTCTAATGGTAATGGTACGCCATAAGTGAATAACTACTAGAGTCCTTGTGTGAATCTATTCAAAGTCGATCTCAAGAAT
>CAYVHK010000035.1:0-883 GCA_964451145.1 uncultured bacterium
AATCAACGGCTAATCGAACTAGCGAAGTACGGGTTGGATTATTGGGCATGTACAACCGTTCGGTAATTTTGCCACAAGAAGATATGCCAAGCCAAATGACAGACACTGAATTAGAAAATGAATCTGATTTACTCAAACAGCTATTGGGCCGTCGGCTAGACTACCGAGACCCCGATTCAGGCCAAGTACGACAACGAACTGCCACAGGATTTCGTCCTCGTTCTTGACTGGACCACCCGTAATTTTACAGCTGACTAGGTGTCGAGAATCTGGCGTTAGTATGCTAACCAACAGAAATACTTCCTCACTTCATAATTAGTATTGTGGAACTTGCCTGATGATCAGTGTTTTCTGGTTAATTCTTTGTTTTCAGTCCAATCGTTAAAAGGTTCCTATTCTGAATACCTCCTTTCAAAGCCAGACCAAATACTAAGTTCGTTTGTTAATCCAACTGAGTATCTTGAAAATGATCTTTAATGAAGGCATCTCTATGTTTGAATAGTCTCTGGTTGATCTTACTGCCAATTATTTTATCCGCTAAGGAGCCAAGCGAACCTAAGGGCATTCGATAACTTACCCGATCTGTAATCATAGTACCCCCATTTTGTTCGGAAAATGAATGCTCATGATGCCAATAGTCGTGCGGTCCTTTTAGTTGAATATCAACAAATTGATAAGGAGGATTGTAATACGAAATATATGATTGCCATCGCATGGGCATGCCAAAGAGCTTAATTTTATAATCAAAAATCGCGCCCTCCTTCATTACGATTGGCTCTGGTGTGATCAGTGTAAACTTCATAAAGGACGGCATTAATTTACTGAGATTTTTTGGAGTATTAAAAAACGAAAATGTTTCGTTTAATGGTCTTTGCACCCATGT
>CAYVHK010000035.1:893-28808 GCA_964451145.1 uncultured bacterium
TTTCAACGAGTGATCTAGGAACCCAGGTATCTTCTTGAAAAATAATCATATGTTTAGATTGTGTCATACTCTTTATGTTTATATTTGGACGTATAAAAAAAGTAAAATAATCAGTTTGAATGTCCATAATATAGTTCGAATGTAGTTTGTTTGATTAAGTTTTTTGATGATAGCGAATTCTTTTCGCTCACGTAAAAATTGGTGGCAGGGAACCTGTAAAAAGAGAGTAGACCCCCAAATGCCTATTAAACAGATTCCAGAAAGAAAGAACAGTAGTGAATAATACATTACTTTCAACAACAGCATGTAAGAGATGGCTTCAATGACCATTGCAGGCATAACCAGAAACGATATTCGATATTGATGTGTCTGGGAAAATACCGGCATACTTTCGTCCTCTACATAATGAAATAATGGATAGTGAACAAACTGTACAAAAAAAATAATAGCAACCATCCAAAAGTTAGATAATAGTTGTGAGATGAAGAATATATTAATACTGGCCACTGAATAGATTTTTCGACTCTGAATGAATAAATTTATTTAATGCGCTCATGGAATATGCAAATCACCACAGAAAGACCGCTATAACAAATTGACTGATTCGTTTATATATGGATTTGATAAAAAGCTTTTAAACCTTTATCGGACAACATCCGATCAACCGTGTCTTAATTTTTTGATCGAATTTCGAAAAACTGCTTTTCCTGTTTGATAAAGTGAAAAGCTGACTTTTTTCTTCCTTCAAGGAAGACCAGCTTTGCTCAGATTTCACCCTTTCGTAATTCCTTTTGGCTTGTAGCGTACTCACGTCACGGTAAAAGGTAATTTAATCGTGGAAGGATTTTAAATGAAACCAGCTTACTTTTCCTCAATCGAGTGGCCAATTTAAGGGTACGAAGATTAGCTAGCTGTCCGACCAATGCAAATATCCAGTTGTAATTAGCGGGACAGCTATCATAACCGTCAGGCTTGAAAAGCAACTTCAAATGAATTCTTATTCAATGATGAAATGAATTTTACTTTTTAAGATCAGCCCAACAAATTGCGAGCTTTCCATTCGGCTGAACAGCAAGGAATCCCTTCATTCCTTTGCTAACGATTTCTTTCACTTCATCTTGAGTTAATCCGCGTTTCCAAACATTAAGTTCATCCATCATTCCTTTGAATGGTCGAGCATTATCGATGTTGAGGCCGACTCTAGCACCTTGATCCCAGTTATTTGAAATATCTTGATCACCAGGCATTTTTCCTACATCAATACCATTGATATAAAGTACAGCACCTTCCCCTTTTTGGTAGGTCCCGGCAAAATGGATCCACTTCCCAAACACTGGTTTTCCGGCTCGCATGTCGAATATGGTTCCCCCCTTGGATCGTAGTAACCATCGATAGACTCCTGGGCGGATTTCTGGATGAATTAGCCAGGTTCCATCAGCAGAACGAGCGTTGAAAATTGCTTGATCTCCTGAGTTCTCGACATTAAACCATGCTAAAACGCTCATACCTTTCAGTGGGAGATCTTCTTCGGTAATAGTCGCAACATCAAGAGCAATGAAACCGTTTGCCTTGAATTCGGCTACTTTGCCACGTTCACCGTCCTCTACGATCGTAACATTTCCATTGATTTTTCCGTCATAATTGCGTCCAGACTGATCAGCAATTACTCCACCTTTCTCCTCTTCATAATCAAAGTATAAAATCAGATCTTCAACCTCTTTTGCAAAAGTGAAAGTTATGATGGTAGTGATTAGAGAGACTATTAAAATAACCTTTTTGAGATTCATTAGTTCAACTTCCTTCCTCGATAGAGTTGGTCGATTATATAACATCTTGTAACCAATACTACCCAATAATTGATCTATAGATTTTACTGTTACCATTGATGTTACGGCTTAGCCATACAAACATAAAAAGTTTCTTATCGTTCAATAATATAATTATTTATTCTTCGATTGAATGATTTGTAATACTCCCTCAAATTGTAAAAATTTGGACACTTATTGATGTCTCTGATATCCAACCAGTTCTACGTATGCGGAACCCGGATGTGACCCTTTGACACTAGACCTACCTTCCCAATAATTGAGTTGGTTTAAATGGTGAAGATTCAACTCTTGGTTTGATACCGATGGAGTGATCGTTACATCGACTCCCAGCTCTAGAATTTTTATGTTCCACTTTGATGGATAAGTTATTTTTGATCTTTTACTTGTCCAAGTATCTATTACAACTAAGTTAATCATGGAATGGTCTAACGGTATTTTACTCCCCGACTTGTTGCTCCAAGTACCAAAATAGTAATGGCCTTTTGCTTTGTCTTGTGATCTAACTTGAGCAACCATAAGATTATCCCCATTATCTAGTTGCAAGGCAAACCAGTCCCAGCCGACATAACCCTTTCCAACGCTTTGTTGAAAGGGATTAACGTTTTGGGAATTCATCTTGGAATTAAAAAATTCATGATCAAACCATACACTTGCAGATACGATCTCTTTTGTTTTATTTTTAATTTTTAGATTTCCGGACCCTATTAGCCTAGGAATTGAATAGTAGTAGGATGACTGAGAGCCTTCGTGATTTTTTTGGCTATATCCATTTTCGCCCTGCAAAATGATAGGTGATGATCCATCCAGTACTAATTGAAGTTGAATAGATGATGTTTGAGCAAATATTTCAATCTTTTCCTCTGTCAATACGACTCGCCAATCTCCGTTCCAAACATGAAGTGTGTCTGGTTTTGCACCTGCCATTTGAAAACTATCCCTATTTAGACGATCGAAGAAATCAAATTTTTTAGCTTCATCATCTGTTAAAGCAAGATGGGCTAAGTATATTTCGCTAGGAAGCCACTCATTATCCTCTCGTTTCTGCGTTGATGAAGCAACCCTAAAAAATGTCAGCTCAAAACCGTAGTTCTCCCTTTTTTCGGATGTCAGGTGACCAGTGAAGTACCACCATTCTGTATTAAATCTATGATGTGCGCCGTGATCCTTGGGGAATTCCCATTTATAATGGTTGACTTGTTCGGCATTGATTGGAAGTATAAAGATTAAACTAACGAGAGAAATAATGTGTTTTAATTGATTCATGAATATGAGTGTTTTCGGTCACTTTTCTCCAAATATATCTGTATGCAACGTAAGATGTGATTACAATAACTAAAAACATAGACACCATTAAATATAAAATTGGTGCTACGGAAACCAACAATGGGATTTCCCACCCAAAATATGTTGGGGTTAGCTGTTTAAGGATTATCAAGGCTAATGAAAAACCGACAATACTTGACATAACCAGGCTAACCAATCCAATCCATAGTGCATGGGAGAAAATAAGTTGTCGTAAATGTACTTTCTGTCCTCCTATTGAGAATATTTGCATTATTTCAGATCGGCGATCGATAGTCATCACTGATAACATATTGATTAAGACAAACAGTGCAATGATCCCACTGATTGACGCAAGTATCCATGTTAATCCAAATGTTTGCTTAAACATCCTGATTACGTAATTCCGGAGTTCTGATTTGGTTTGAATCAATAAATGGCTAAACGAACTCAGTAATGAAGATTTGTGCGACTCATCAATCATTAAGGTAACACCATGGATTTGAAACTGATCTTGGTATAGTGTCTGCATTAATTTCTTTGAAATAGTGACAACTCCATGTTCAGATGCATAGTCAATGTAAATTCCAGCTACTTTGCCACTGCGTGTTTTTGTAGGTGTCGGTATTTTGATGATTTGTCCAACTTTGATATCCAATTTCTTGGCAGCTGCTTCGGAAACTAAGATATCATTTTCTGAAAACACATATTCTCTTTCATTTTGTATCCTGTCTATAAATTGAATTTGCCGAGTTATGTTTTGATAAGGTATTCCTCTTAGCATTACTGATTTCCCATTCACAATAATGTTATCTCTAGAAATACTTTCCCAGCTGATCGTTGCAGGATGATTAATCAATTTCGTTATGTCTGATTGTGCCATTGGCACGGGGTTAGGTATAGAATTATTTTTGGATTGAATATATATATCCGATTGTGTGCTCTTTATGATCCATTCTGACACAGCTGATTGAAAACTATTTATGAATATTGACATCGAAATAAACAGCCCGCAGGCTAGGGCGATGGCAACAACCATCATGGTAGATAAAATGGCTTCTTTTTTAATGTAAAATGATGCGGTTTTAATCATCATCATTCCTTCAGATTTTTGACTTGAGAAAACGTGGCTTAGAAAAGAGACTACGATTAATGAAGTACAGAAGGTAATTATGATTAGACCGATCATCGAACGGTATCCAATCCATTGGTCTTCCTGTCCGAAAGAAATCAAAAAAACACCACAGCCGATGAGAATCAAACACATCGTCCACCTAAAAAAACGACTTAGTTCGAGAAATTTATTTTCGGTTATTTGTATTATCGGGTTCAGGGCGAATGAAACCGATATTATTGAGACCATTAAAGATTTAACGAATGCTTGAGATCGAACAACTATATTTTTAATACTAATTGATTTATACTACGTGTTCATCGTTTTTGATAATATATCGAGTCCAAGTTGACTTAAAAGTACTCCGAAGCAAAAACCAAGGCTTGTTGTTATAGCGATGAAGAAAATGGATTCGATTGTCCTCATGACTCGTTTAATTTCTGAGCTGATCCCTAAGTGCACCAAAAGATGATCCGTTAACTGACGGTGTTTTTGTATAAATCGGAAAAAAAGATAAATTAGTAAAGTGCTTATTACAGTTGATAATAGTCCGATGAATTTCAAATTAATGAAAAATGCTTCTGAAATTTGTTGCTTATTGGTGTTAGAAGAAATGATTTGAAATTCTGACAATTCGTTATTACCAAAATTTTCTGCTTGATAGTCTTCAACATATAAACGGTCAATTTGGATGTCACCAAATATTGAGCTGAGAGTACTAACATCCATGATAACTAGAGGGATCAATTGATCTGAATTGTATACCGTTACTACTTGATAAGAGTTTGAGTTAATGATGATCGTTACGGTTCTTTCATCGGATGTATTCCTTTTGTTGGAAATAAGGAACATGCCGTCTTTTCCCGGTGTTTTAGAGTCTTCCTCTAAAAACGATCCTAAATAAATCAGATCAATGCCAACAATATTGCAAAATTCTCTAGAGTTATCAATCTTTATCTCTCTAGAAATATTTTTGTATGGATAACCATGAGATATTGACGATCTTTGTATTAAAGTCTGTATTTCCTCATTTTTTATACTTCCGCGCTGATGTGAGATGTATGATTGAGGATATACTTGTGAAATAAGATCTTTTTTATTTAAGTGATATTCAATGGTGTCAATATATACTGCCACTGTTGTAACTAAACTGATACTCAACACCAAACCAATTAAAGAAAGAACTGTCTTGAACCAATATTTTTTATAATCTCTAAATGAGGTTAGATAAAATAGATATAGTGGGTTATGCTCAAAAATCAGCTTTTCAACAAGGGGTTTAACCAGATTCTCTTTTAACCACAAAGCTAATCTAATTAAGGTTGCGCGAAAGAAATAGATCACAGCTATAAGCAGAGAGAGATAAACAACATAGTACAAATTCTTGGAAAGTAAGTGAAAAAAGTATTTTGAAAATGGTTCTATTGTGTTTGTTATCATTTACTTGACAATAATAGTCCATCGCCGAGTTCAACGACTTGATCAGCTATTTCTCGGGCTATAGGATCATGACTAGTAAATACGATGCTTAATTTTTTTTCATTTTTGATTTTTTTAAAAGTATCAAGAATAATATCTCTATTTAAGGTGTCGAGATTTCCTGTGGGTTCATCTGCAAAGATGATTTTAGGTTGATTTATTAGTGCTCTCGCCAACGCAGCACGTTGGAGCTCTCCGCCAGAGACAGATTGAGGTAATAAGTCCTGTTGATCTGTTATTCCTAGCTCAGCACATAAACGATAACAATTTTTTATATATTGACTCCTTGATTGTTTGGTCATTATTGCTGGAAGGATGATATTTTCCTCGATGGTTAGACTGGGTAAAAAATTAAAGGATTGGTAAACTACTCCTGTATTCTCAAGTCTGTACTTAGCTCTTCTATTATGGGACATTGAACATAGATTTTGTGATTCGAAGTTTATTGATCCTTTTTGCGGAACAATTAGTCCTGCAAGACAGTGAATCAGGGTTGTTTTACCTGATCCACTTCTACCAGTAATTAACGTAATTGAACTTTTGGTAATATTGAATGATATATTTGTTAGTATCTGAACGATTTGATCTTCTACACTAATGTGGTAACTACAGTTTTTTATCGAGATTATTTGATTGGACATTATTGTTTTTTATCTTGTTCTGATATTCTTATATGAGCCTTAAATATTACTTAACCTATTGGATATAATAGATACCAATATATAAAGTTTCTATTTGCTCGAGCGGTATAGTTGATCTAAGTTTACATTGATTGTTATTTGTCTTTTGATCATTTAGACTATAAAAGCTACTGTAATGTGAAGCCTAAATCAATAAAATAAATAGAATGCTTGTGTAACAGAATTAATGGATTCTACATACTAAAAATATATGGATGTTGATATTTGTATTATTGGCGCTGGGCTTTCCGGTTTGTCTGCGGCAAAGATATTATATGAAAATGGTTATTCTGTATGTGTTGTAGAGGCTCAAGATCAAGTTGGAGGTAGAATACAAACTGATCGGATTAATGGGTATCTCTGTGATTACGGTTTTCAGGTTATATTACCATCGTATCCTTCAGCAAAAAGATTGCTGGATTATCGTTCACTGAATTTGGGTTCATATCCTAGGGGAGCAGTTATATTTTCAGATCATATTGAGTGGTTTGGTGCACCTTTTATATATCCGAGAAAGTGGCAATTTGGAAATAAAATAAGCTTGAATTTTCGTGATTGGATATGCTTTTTGCTAGAAGCTTTAGATTCATCATATCCAACTCAAATTGATTCAGAAGAAACAACCTATGATTATATTTCACATCGGTATTCTTCTGATCTTGTACATAAATTCCTGTTGCCATTTTTTCAGGGCGTATTTATCGATTCCAGTTGTTCTGTGTCACCACAATTATTCCGATATTATTTGCGATTGTTTGCTTTGGGAGGTGCGGCTATTCCTCATGATGGAATAGCCGCAATACCTAATCAACTTGCCAATTCTCTTTCAAAAGAGTTAGTTAAGTGTTCCCATAAAGTTACGCATTTAGAGGATCGACGTGTTTTTTTTGAAAATGGTAATTACTTAAATGCTAATCGCATCGTTTTAGCCTGTGATCAGAGGTCGCTAAGTCATTTTATCAAAGAGATTGATTCACCAGAACAATCTCGTTCTGTTTCAACTTATTTTTTTTCAACATCTAATTTAGACTCTTTGGGGCCATTGAACTTTGTTTTAAGTTCTGAAATGCCGATGCAGATATCTGTTCCAACACTTATTCATTCTAATTATTCTCACAATAGTGATCATTTGTGTATGGTTAGTTGTATTGGTGGACATTGTTTCGATCCCGATACAATTATCCAAAATTTAAAATTACGACCTCAATTCAGGGACCAAGTTCAAGGCTGGTCTTATGTGCATTATCATCATGTGGATGATGCGTTACCATTTCCTTCCAAATTTGCACAAAAAATTCATCCTTACTATATTTGCGGTGATTGGCTATCTTTCGGATCAATAGAATCAGCAATGCGATCTGGCATTGAAGTTGCCAATAAAATTATTGGTGAAAATTAAATTGTATTAAGTCTAAAACTAGAATATTGTGTTAGTTCATTTAGGGTTATTTGTTTTCAAATGAGCATACTCATCAGGATAATCTATTCCAAATTTCTCACACAAGGCAGCAACATCTTGGAAATCAACTGTCCTAAGTTGGTATCCGGTATGGAATTTGATCATGTACTCTGGAGAAATACATCCAACTTTCACACCAAGAATTTGACCAACTCCAGTTAATGATTCGTTTGGGTATTTAATTCCATCTATAATCCGATTTTCTTCGTCCATTACAGAAGCATGAAAATTAACTGCGCAACCTTTTTGGTTACCCATCACAAAGTTTTACTTGTTGTCTCTTTTTATCTCTTTGTATCCCTGATCTTTTAAAAAATTGCTCACTCTTTGAACATGTTTTTGTTGAAGGGCAATATCCAAATTGCCGTGGCACCTTGTCTGTTTACCAAGTAGAGCATCCACCATCAATCCAGATTTTTATTCCCAAATCATATAGATTGGTATAAATGTTGATGACAACGTTAGCAGTCATTGATTTAACTCCAAAAAATAAAAACTTTCTCTAATTCAACCAAATTTCTTAATCAGAGCCGATTGATACATTCAATTGCCTGCAGACTTTAAACCAAGTCCAAGTCGAAAAATAACCCGTTAATTTCATACTCAGATAAGGGCGTTTATAACGACCCTAAATCTAGACCAACCAGTTTGACGAAGTAAAACATGAATTGAGTCATAATCTACAGGCCAATTAAACGAAATTATGTAGTTCCTAACTGAAATAAAAACGAGGGAAATTGAGGATGAAAACACAAGATCATTGACTCGGTGAATCCAATCATTAAGGCTGAAAGATTAAAATTAAAGATGAAATGACCTAATACTCTATTGTTTTTTAGCTAACAAACTATAATCACGTTATGGAAATATCATCAATTGTGATCAAACACTTTGATTTAAACATGTGGCTGGCATATAATCGCTCTTAGTTCTGTTTTAAATGGTTTCTCTAGATGATCAAGGGAGATTATTGAGATTTCATCCTGTTTTTGAAAAAGGTCATTTAAATGTACAATAATATCAATATTCGACGATTAAAAGAAGATTTAAAGACACTTGAAAAATCACGCCGTTGGTCTTCTGGATTAGTAGAAAAATTAGATAATTTTATCATCTAAGAGTGATGACTACGACTTATTTAGAGTTAACCCTCTCCGATTTGCTAATCAGAACAACATTTCAGAAACAGCCGGAATAGACTTGTTTCTCTGGGCGACCAAATTGAATCTATTTGAAATGAACTGGGAGCTACTTTGCCCTGCATGTGGAGATCATATTAAAAGTTTCAAACACTTGAATACTATGGAAGACAAGATTTTTTGTTCGCTTTGTCAATGTGATCGAGTCGCTTCTCTTGATGATTGGATTCAAGTTACTTTCACCGTTAATCCAAAAATTAGACAAATTAAATTTCATCAGCCGGAAGATTTATTGATTGATGATTTTATTTTTAAATATCACTTCACCCGAGCTGCTAGAGCATATGAGGGAGGGCCAGAGAAGACAGAACTCCTTAGGCTTTTCACCAAAGACACAAAATTTATAGAAACCGCGGAACAACAGATTTTTGAGTTTGATTTACAGGATGGCCTCCTAATCATTTATGATTTTTTGAATAATCGGGGTTTGAATTTGATGGTTTCTCCAACATCATCACACATCGAGCAAAATATCACCGTAACACATATCAACAATAATTTTGAAATAAATCAGTCCCAGATAAATTCCGGCAAAGTGATATTGACCGTAGAAAATAGGAGTGGTTTTAGGTCAGCCTTGTTAATATCTTTGATCCCTTCTGAAATAATAGAAAATATGGATGAAGATTCTACTGTAGTGTTAGATCCTTATCTGGATGGGAAAAAGCTTCTGACTTCACAAACATTTCGTGATCTTTTCCGAAATGAGCTTATTCAGGGCAACGAAGGAATTAACTTCAAAGATCTAACTATTATATTTACGGACCTTAAAGGTTCAACCGAGCTATATGACAGAGTTGGGGATCTGAAAGCATTTAATTTAGTCAATCAACATTTTGAATCATTGACCAAATTCATTGTTAAAAATAGTGGAGCAATCGTCAAAACAATTGGCGATGCAATCATGGCTAGTTTTGCTAACCCATTAGATGCAGTAAGGGCTGCAACTGAGATAGTGGAAGATCTAAATCGGTTCAATCAAGAGCACGGAGGCGAAGATATCATCATCAAAATAGGAGTTCATAAAGGTTCATCGATTGCGGTCACATTGAACGATCGATTGGATTATTTTGGTCAGACAGTAAATGTGGCTGCGAGGGTACAAGGATTAGCTGATGCGGAAGAGATCTATATTACAGATAGTGTTTATGAGATAGAGGAAATCCAAGATGAAATCAGCAACTATATTGTAGTCCCGGAAAAAGCTAAACTAAAGGGCATACAAGAGGAAATGGATGTTTACAAGGTGTCGATTGAAAGTAATCAACCTTCAATGCTGATTTAGTATTGATTATAAGATGTATAATTCCGTTGTTTGCAAGTTAATTTTAAGCAATGGACATTTATAAACAAAAAATGGAACGATCAGAAAGATTCATATTTGTTCTGTAGTCAATAGTACTTTTTCTGCTTGTGGCCGTTAACTATAAGAATAAATATTACCAATTAAATTCAAGGACACTGGATTTATTAGTTAGCAGAAAATAGATTTTATTAGGAGCCAAACATTACTGCCGGCTTTGAAGTAGTTTGGGAGATTTCAATCATCAATGATAAAGTTAATTCAATGAGGGATGAGCAAAAGGTCCAATTGGATCGACAAGGTTATATTCTTCTAGAATCGGTGATTTCTTGCCGACAAGCAGAGAAAATGCGCCAAATTTCTCTCCAGTTGGCAGGCGTCGAAATTGCCAACGGTACGGCTAAATTTTATCTAGGTCAATCACAACGAGTTTGGAACTTAGTCAATAAGCATCCAATTTTCGCTGAAATGATTCAGCATCCACGGGTATTATCGATTATGGAGTATTTGTTGGGCCAAGCCTGCACACTTAGTTCCTTTACCGTTAACCGGATCGCACCTGGCTCTACAGAAGCAGGATTGCATATTGACTTCCCACTGGGTTCGCTGCCGACACCTCGTCCTAGTTTTCCTTTGGTTGCTAATAGTGTATGGTTTTTAGATGATTTTACAGTTGAGAATGGCGCTACCCGTTGCATTCCGGCCAGTCATCATCGATTGACTGAAAAGCCTCAATCCAACATGATTTACCCAGATAGCATTCAAATCTTAGGAAAAAAAGGATCAGTTTTGATTGTAAACGGTGCCGTTTGGCATGGATCATCAGCGAATCATACTAATCAGGACCGAATAGGTTTGCTAGGATTTTTCTGTCGATCGATGATAAAACCGCAACAGAATCAGTTGAATTTGGTAACTGATTCAACACTCCGAACTGCAACACCAATCCTTAAACGTTTACTTGGTTTTGACTCTATTCCTAGCCAACAGGAATAACTAACTGCTGATTTGTTAGTCAGTCATATTTCTTCAGTAAAAGATTACGAATTAGTTTAGTAAAAGAATTATCATAAATTTTGATCTCGTCCATTGCCCAAAAAACGGTCAAGTAAAATGGGGCGATCTATTGTCTAAGTGTATTAATTGATTATAGAAAATGTTGCAAAAAACTATTAATGAAACATTTGTCAATTAGTTAAGGAGTGAATAGTGAAAACGAAAGAACTAATTTTCACCAAACCATATCAAGTTGAACTACAGGAACGAGAAATCAATACTCAACTGATGGCTCATGAAGCTTTAGTTGAGTCAGAATATTCAATCGTTAGTGCTGGTACTGAAGGCGCTGGCTTTACTGGTCTAATTCAGAAAATGCCCTCTTCTCATAGTAGCACGAATGGTATGTATCCACGGTCGACTGGCTATGGACACTTAGGTCGTGTATTGAGAATTGGTGCCAATGTCAGTATGTGTAAGGTTGGAGATCGAGTACTTAGTTTTTCTAATCATGCTTCTTTAGTCAAAGCTGACGCTGTTCGATTCGCACTACCAGTTCCAGAAGATGTCATCGGGGAAAAGGTCGTATTTTCTCGAATGGCTGGCGTCAGTATTAGTGCGCTTCGGTCTTCAACAGTTCAGCCTGGAGATACAGTACTAGTCATTGGTCAAGGTTTAGTTGGGAATTTTGCAGCTCAACTTTTTCAGTTAGCAGGAGCTGAAGTCGTTGCTTCCGAAATTAACCCACTACGTATCGAAAAAGCACAAGCCTGTGGTATTGAAAGGGTTATCAACCCGAATGAAGTCAACTTAAGAGATTATGTTATGGACTGGACTAAAGGTAAAGGCGTGCGGATCGCAATAGAGGCTATTGGTGTTAGTGAGTTGGTTTCAGAAGCCGTCATGTTAACTCAATCTTATGGAGAGACTATTTTGCTCGGCACGCCTCGTGCCTCAGCTATATTTGATGCTACCCCAATGTTATTCCGAGTGCATATGGAGGCAATTCGCTTAATCGGCTCCTTAGAGTGGCGATGGCCATCACACGAGGTTACCCGACATCGCCACAATATCGTTGATAATTATCGACAAATTGTGAATTGGATTACACAGGACAAGATTACGGTTGAACCATTATTGACTCATAAGTCTTCACCAGCGGACTGTCAACCAGTTTTTACGGGGTTAACTTCAGATAAGGATAATTATCTATCAGCTGTTTTTGATTGGCAACTATTAGGCTAGCTCACCATCCAAATTTTGGATTGTTAGTGAGATCATATTGATTTTTACTAAATTAATCAATTTCTTTGTATGATTACTAACGACGATATTCGAAACAAGTAATGATTCTGTTTACATTCATCTGTTGCATAACCTTATGCCTGATCGGTTGGGCTGGCATCTCAATTTTTAATGCTATAGCTCTTAACTCAAACGAAATAAAAGGGTCTTGGAAGCGGGGCGTTTTCATATTAGTGGCGTTAGCTGCTATTCCTTGCATTATTTTAGCTATTGTCGGTTTTTTTGTAGCTACTGGAATATTAGATAGTCTTGAGTTTAACTTTTTGGGTGATAATTTCGCTGAATAATTGACTTATATAACAACCGATGGCTAACCAGCAGAAATCCATGTTTTTGAATGCTAAATATTCGATCAAAATGAAGAATGTAATTGAATTAGAGTGATAACGATACTACGTATGTATTATTTTTTCTCCCTTTCTATTACAGTTAAATATCTATTTCCCAAAATCAAATCAGATTTCTATTTTAAGTTTAAAAATATATAGATGGTTTCAATGAAAGTGAAAAGGTCAAATATTAATTTTTGGCTAGTCTAGTACATTGTACAAGAAAAAACTTTTTTTGCCTGATTTTCAGTGAAATGTTTTAGTGGCTAAGACTAATTTGATCCTATGCTAGCACACAAATTAATTAAATTTAGAAACGTTTGTTAAACCAATTCTTTTACTAAAGACGAAAGATGAACTATTCAGGTGGGAAATAAATAAGATAGCTAAGTCGAATTGAACCAAACAGGAAATTTTTAATGATGGTTGCTTGGATCATATAATTGAGATTACATTCATATAGAAAAATCTAACATTAAGTATGGGAAAAGAGCAGATACGAAATGATGATAACCATCAGTATTTTTTGCAGTTATTAGGTGCCAAAGGTCGTCATGCGGCTACAACTGTGCAGGTAAACCACTATAAACAAATTTTCAAAAGGCTAGATGCAGATGGAGACGGTCGAGTCACTTTTCAGGATTATTTTGAACGCTCGATATTTAATGATCCGGCTAAAATTCGAGGTATATTTAATGCCACTGATAGAAACGATGATGGAACAATGACTGAAGAAGAATATGTAGAGAACAGAACTATCACAGATGAAGCCAAAGAAATATTCAATAAAATAGATGGGGATGGAGATGGAGTCTTAACAGAAAAAGAGTTTGTGGATAACTCAAATATTTTGGACCAAGATTTAGCCAGACAAATTTTCAGAGAATTGGACGTCTTAGATGAAGGGAAATTATCGTTACCCGCCTACCTAAAGATATGGGGGAATTGGGCTAGAGAAGATTAATATTTTTTGGTTGAGATGTCCCATCTTTTTAGCAAAAGATGGGACTTTGTAGGAAAGATTTTGGGGGATACTTCTAAAGATGTATCATCAGAGAAATTAGCCTGACTGTTCATAAACGATAATCACAATCATCCCTACATTTGAAGATATTCAATATGCACTATAGCAACTGAATATGATAAAAACGTTGGCAATTTCTAATTGCCGTTCTCTAAAAGATATAGTCTTGCCTTTAAAGCAACTGGCTGTGATTCCTGGTGCTAATTGGGCAATCGAATCTTTATAAAGCATTAAAATTACTCAGTCAAACCGCCACGGGTAATGCTACTGGGTGCTTAGTATTGGAGGGAGGTATAAATTCGGTTCTTTGGGCTGGACCTGAAGGAAAAAATCAAGACTTTCCTATTCAAGGAGAGGCTCGTAAAAATCCTGTCCAACTTAGATTAGGATTTACCTCAGACCAGTTCAGTTATTGCATTGAATTCGGATTGCCCAAATCGTTCGGATGGTCAGCTTTTAATAATGATGCTGAAATCAAAAGAGAAGCAATATGGCACGGTGAGGTCTGAAGACCAAGTGTAGCTTTGATGGATAGGAAGAATTCCTTAGTTTTTGCACTTAACGATAGTGGAGTTAGTCAACCACTTCCAATAGAACTTGCTCTCTATGATAGTATTTTAAACGGATTGGCAGATCCGACCGAACAGCCTGAAGCTTTCATCCTAAGAGATCAAATAAGATTTTGGCAGTTTTATAATCATTTTAGAACCGACGATTTTTCGGCTGTTAGAAACTCCTCAATAGGAACACGAACGCCAATTTTGCATCATGATGGTCGGGATTTAGCATCAGCATTACAAACCATAATTGAAATCGGTGATACCGAGGGTTTAATAAATGCAATAGATAATGTTTTTCCTAAATCAACAATGGCAATCCAGAATAATGATGGAATATTCAATATCTACATATCTACCTTAAGGAATACGGCTTGTTAAGATCATCATCTCAATCAGAATTATCTGCGGGAACTTTAAAATATCTTCTATGGGTTGCGGCGCTTTTAACTCCTCATCCACTAGCCTTGATGGTTTCAAATGAACCAGAGACAAATTTGCACCCCGATCTAATTCCTGCATTGGCTGAATTAATATTGAAAGCTAGCCAAACTTCGCAAGTTTGGCTAGTAACTCACTCCTTATTATTGGCTCAAATTCTATCTACTTATCTAGATTGTACCTTTATCAATTTAGTAAAAGAGAATGGAGAAACGAAGATTGACAGACAGATAGAAGTTGAGAAAAAACAATTTGGAATTGGCCACCTCGTTAACATAAATCCGTGTATATAATTTAGATACCAATTAGTGGTCAGATTGCGACTAATAAACGAATTCTGGGAGTATCTGATAGGTAATAATGACATATAATTTATTGTTCGATCTACCCATTCAATCGAAATCCGAATTTAAATACATCAATAATTCAACTGAATTAGAAAAAGAATTACCCTCTTTTCTGGCCGCGAAAGAGATAGGATTGGATATTGAGACTACAGGCTTGGATCCTCATCAGGATTATATTCGATTACTTCAGCTTTCATGCAGAGGGTCGTCAAATTTAGTAATCGATGCTTATGCGGTAAGCAATTGGACGGAGTTATTAAAACCACTGTTTCGGTTAAATACCATAAAAATAATTCACAATGCAAAGTTTGAATTAAAGTTTTTCTATCAGTTGAACGTTGACATTAACGGAGTGATTTTTGATACGATGCTAGCTAGCCAACTACTAGCGGCAGGACATCGGCAAAAACACAAGCTATCAGATCTAGTGAAGAGATATTTATCTGTTGAAATGGATAAGAGTGAACAAAAATCAAATTGGAGTCAGCCTGAATTACGGCCTAGTCAACTGGCTTATGCTAGTAACGATGTCGAATACTTAATCTCATTATATGATAAATTAAGACTGGAGTTAAGGCATCATAACATGAGGAGGGTGGCTAAATTAGAGTTCGATACTCTCCATGCCGTTGCGCAAATGGAGCTGGCAGGATTTGGGTTGGATAGAAAAAGATTAGATCAATATCTAAATCAGCTAGAAATTAGGCATCAGAAGTTAAAAGAAGAACTGATTAACCAGCTAGGGCCTATAAATGTAAATTCTCCTAGACAATTAAAAGAAGCTTTATTCCGAGCTGGTGTTATTCTAGATGATACCAATAAAGAAACCTTGAATCAGCATGCGCAACTATCAATTATTTCTAACATCCTAGAATATAGGAAAATTGATCAATTAAAATCGACCTACGGAGATAAATAGATATAAAAGCTACATCCCTAAACCAGTCGACTTCACCCCGATTACTTTCAACTAGGAACTAACACGGGCAGAATGTCATGTCGTGAACCAAACATTCAGAGTATTGTTAATGGCGAACTACGCAATTGCTTCAGGCCGAAGTCAGGGCACAAATTAATTATAGTGGATTACGCACAAATTGAATTAAGAGTCTTAGCAGAAATGGCTCAGGACTTCAAGATGATCGAAGCCCTCAATCAAGGAATTGATTTACATAAATTAACAGCCTCGGTTGTTATACAAAAACCAATTGATGAAATATCAAAAGATGAAAGAGAGATAGCAAAAACACTCAATTTCGGCTTAGTCTATGGAGCAGGGGTAGATAATTTGACCAAACATCTTCAACAAAAGGGATTGATGGTTGAAAGATCAGAAATGGAGGAGTTTAGGCAAAGATTCTTAAAAAGATTTATTGGAGTTAGCCTTTATATAAAGAATGTAACAAAGGGGAGAAAGTACGAAATAAGAACACTATCTGGCAGACGCAAGGAATTTCCACCTGATAAATTCGGCAATAGAAAGTCAGCTAGTTATACGGAGAAATTAAATTCTCCAATCCAAGGCTCGGCGGCGGATATTGCAAAATTAGGGCTCTACAAAGTCTATCAGGTGTTGAAAGGCACAAAAGGAAAATTGGTGGCATTCATTCATGATGAAATAGTAGTTGAAATTCCTACTGAACAAGCGGCTAGTTTATTACCACAAATAGAACAGGCTTTAAAAGAAGCTGGTCAGTATTATCTCCCAAATATGGAAATCATCTTGTCTGCCAACATATGTGATTCGTGGATGGAAAAATCAGCTTAAGAATTCAATAATTTTTTCTAATTTTCAATCTGCCAAATTTACTTTAACATTTTTAATTAGTTTTAGTCTATTAACCAGACTAATCATTGAATTCCAAAACGATGGTACGAGAATAATCCGTGGAAACATAGATTATGTTTCCACTTTCTAAAATTATGAATAATAAAAAAAGACATGCTTCTCAATCAATACAATGTAAATTGTTGGGAGGGGTTGCTCAAATACCTATTACACCTGATGCTGAAGGTACATTTCTAATTGGACCTATGCAACCAAGTACCGGTGTGAATGATGAGTTATGGGCTCGAGTTCTTGTTTTATCCGACGGAAGAAAAAAACTAGCGGTCTTGACTCTTGACTATTTGGGTTTTGATTTTGCTTATAATGATGTTCTAATTCAAGCCATGTCCGAATCTTCTGGCATTCCTGCTGCAAACATAATGATTAACTATAGTCATACTCACAGTGCTCCAATCACCATACCTTGGGGCCCTTGGGAAAAAGAAAAGGACAAGACTTTTCACCATTTTCTGCCCGAAAAAATTGCCGAGATTACCAAACAAGCAGGCTCATGTCTGGAACCGGTAAGTTTAAGATATCGTCGTGAATCTACTCAGGTTGGATTTAATCGCCGATATTTTGACGGACATAGTATAAACATGGCTCCAAACCCGAATGGTACAATATTGCCTTGGGTTGACGTCTTATCGATTGAAAAAAGTCGGGGAAATCCCCTAGCTATTCTTTTTTGTCATGCAGCGCACCCCGTGATTATTCATGGAGCAAGCACATTGATTAGTGCCGATTATCCTGGTTTTGCGGTTAAAACCTTAGAAAGTGAAATGGGAACCGAAACTGTCTACATGTTTGCTCAGGGTTGTAGCGCTAACATCAATGGATTTCCGTTGCGTGGTGGTATAGGTGCAGCAAAAGGTGCAGGCCGTGATCTAGGTCTATCGGTTTGCCGAGCACTTAGAGCAATGGATAAAGAAATCCTGATTGATAATATTCAAATCGAATCTATAGAATTGGAACTTCCATTACAGTCCCCCCCCTTAGTCGAAGAGTGTCAAAGAATGTTAGAAGCAGAAAAAGATACCAGCAGGCGGCAAGCTTTTTCTGAATTACTTGATTACAGTCAATCAGGCCGATTACCATCGGTTAGATTACCAATCCGAGGATTTCGTATTGGAGATTTTTGTGTTTTAGGTCTAGCGCATGAAATATTTGCTGAATATCATCACTATATTAACAAAATATCGACCTTTCCTAGCAATATGGTTTTTGCTTATACCAATGGGGTGGAGTGTTATGTTGGTACAAAAACAGATTATGATCTCGGTACTAATGGTGGTTATGAGACATCACCCATGGGGGCGGCTTTACTCTATCGGCCTAGGTTACCGCTATCTCAGAAATCAGAAGTACTGATCAAAAATGGTTTAAAGTGTCTATTGGACCAATTGATAAATAGATAAACGGCAGATCAACGATTTCTTTTGTATGGAAAAAATAGGGCAGAATGTTGGTAGATGATACTAAAAGTCATTCTATGCCCTTTTAAAAGTGTCATTTAGAAATTTCATTGAAGATTCAAAAATATATCTATGGAGGATAAAAAACTTCTGCAGTGGGTATCAATCAATATTCTTATCCTACAAATTGCAGAGGTGATTAAGGAAGGCTTGCAACAATTCTAATCGTGAAAACAGCAGAGGAGAAATGAGTTTAGAGATTAGGTATTGCTAATGCATATAGGATGTCGTGAATATCAGCATACTAGTTTTTGAAAATCTAATTTATTATATTCAAGCCTGAATCAAAATTAGTAGGGAGATTTTAGTGAAAGAAATAAGAATTGGCCAGAAAAATTGCCTAGATTATATAACAACATGAAAAAAGGTAATTCTGAAGTGCTAAGAAAATTTATTGAGCACGTGTTTCTTACGGGTGAAATGCTCTGGGATAAACTTGCTGAAATGGAGGATTCAATCGCAAAATTATAATGTTACTATGATTCGATCACACATGAATCAGATTCCAGAATTTACTTTACCGGTTGGATTCGACATTCGAAACTACCGTACTAATGAAAACCACATCTGGACACGTATTCAAAGGGAAAGTGAGACTTTTTTTGAAATTGATGATCAATTGTTTCATAGAGAATTTGGTAAGGATGATGTAGCAATACAGAATCGAAGTTTTTTCTTAATTACAGATGAGGGAAAGGAAATTGGAACAACAACAGCCTGGTGGAATGGAGATTGGCGTGGGCAAGACTGGGGCCGAATTCATTGGGTGGCAATAGTTCCTGACTATCAAGCCAAAGGATTATCTAAACCACTGATGAGTGTTGCGATGCAGCGTCTGAGAAAGTCGCATGATCGTTGCTTCCTAACAACATCATCTAGAAGGATAATCGCAATCAAAGTCTATTTGGACTTTGGCTTTTGTCCTGATCTCGAATCGAAAAATAGTGATCAGGCGTGGTCTCAGATCGCAACATTTTTAGATCATCCAACTCTCCAAGAACATGGATTTTGAGCTAGCATAGTGGATATGAAAAGGATCTTTTTTCAGAGAACGATATTGTCACTTCTGTTATGACTTCCAATCCACCTGTCTTGCACTGCGGTAAAAGTTCGATTGGTATTAAAAGTTGACGATTGGTATAGGTTTATTAATTTTTATTCTATTTTGTTCAAAAAGGAGTTTCCAAGTGCAAAACCGACTCGCTTTTTTAAATCATTTTCTTATCCCATGTTTCCTATTAGGGCTATTGGTTCCTATGGGTATTTTTAGCGAAGAAAAACCACCAAAAGGACAAATAATTGCGGAAGTTAAGTTTGAGAAAATAAACGATAACCAATGGAGCAATATAGAATTAAAAAGGGAACAGCCTGTCGGAATTTATTATATTGAAATGACATCTGAAAGCAAACTTCCTTGGGGGTCAAAACAAGACGTGTATGCAGATGGAAAGGCATGGAAAGATAATGAACCGATAAAAAAGGCAGATCTGAGACTGAGATATCGTGTCAAAAATTCATGGTTAGAGTTAATAAAAGTTAACCCGCTGGGAGTGATTAATGATGCGTGGTTCCCGTTTCAACTGACAAAAATATTAGGCCAATCTTTTGTGGCCAAGGAATCATTTGATGGTGTTGGTTTGCAAACGCCAACTTGGAGTCAAAACGCTAGCACAGGTAAACTAACTCTTTATACGGAGAAAGAAACTAAATTAGTAAAGAGAAAAGGAAAGATAACGACGATTTGGTCAACTTTAAAGAGGTTGCAATAAACTTGAACACCACAGTTTTCCCACAGACCCAAGTGTGAGAGGATTCAATTCCGTTACTTTTGTTATTGGTTCAATCTTCTAAGATCTGTTTTTTAAGGAGACACATCAAAAAACAATACAATTTTTCTTGGTCGATGGTATTAGATCTAATTCTGGAAATAGTTGATAGATGATTTAGCATTTAGTACATGGTAAAGCTAATTTTTAAAAATTATACAAGTAGCCTAATGTGTAGACAATTTGAATCGAGGGATCCAAATGAGAAGGTCGTGTATTGGTGGATCTCGATTTACCCAAATCAGTTTTATAGCATTGATTGTGGGCTTAGCAATTGCAGTGAAGAGCCAATCTGGTGATATTACTAAGGGGTGTTCTTGGAACGAATCACACCAATCGATTTACTGGCGTTTATATCTGGATCGTTAGAATGTATGGATATAAATAGTTTGATAAAATTCGAATCAGAAATTGTTTGCTAATCGAATTCTTGAATGAAACGATGGGAAGATAAGTAAAAAGGGTAAAAAGGACTATATATTTTGTATTATTTATAATAACCTTTTCCCCTTTTACTAATTTTATATTAACTGGTTATTAATAAACAGTTAATATAAGTTAGAAGTGATCATAGAACATGTATCTGCTTTCTTGAACTATTTTAATTGACAATTTGAAATCCTTTAATGAAGCCATTATCACCGTAGTCCATGGCTTTTATTTTCCACTTTCCTTCTTTATCTTTTTGGTATAAAGCCTTGAATGGTCGTTTATCTCGAGATTGGTACTCAAAACTACCTTCTGATCGTGCAGTCTGCCCCCTTTTTTCGTCTATTGAAAGGCTTTCAATAGTACTTTTCATTGGCCAAGGTGCTCGCCGCTTAAAAACCACCTTCCAAGAACCTCTGATTTTTTGAAGGCTTTTGCTAGCCACTAATTCACCAAAGAAATTATGTGCCATTAAAACTGATCCTTTTTGTGACCAGTGTGATGTGACTACATTTGGGTCTCGATCTCTATCATTAATATCTTCAACCAAGGCCTGATGTTCTGCCCTGATTGCGGCTTCTTCAGTTGCCAAGTCGATTTCTACCACTTGCTCATTTTGGTTGAGATCATTATCTTTTGTGGTGGAGGATGAGATCGAGGCTTGAGTGGAAGTATCTGATTCACCACAGGAAAAAAGGAATACGAAAACAGATAAAAGTGGAATCAGTAGCAGGTTGATTGGCTGTTTCATTCTAAACTCCATTATATTGAATAACTAGAGAACCATATCAAAAAAAAAGAATGTATGCAAAGAATATAAAAAAATAGAGGAACAGTGGCAAACCATAACAAAGGATAGTATGTCTTGGTTATATTGAAAATGAAGCTAAGACTGAGGATTAGATAGGTTAAGATTCTATCTTTGTATGGGAAGATATCAAAAGAAAAAACGGAAGTACACCTCCAAAAAACAATATTTGCATGCCATTCGGTAGAAAGATGGTTATCAAGCAAGTTTTTGAATTACCGGTGTTATATATTTTTTGTGTATATGTACTTATTAAAAGTAACTTAATCGCAAAGATTCGTTCAATGGGACAGAGAATTTAATTGGATTTCTAACTTGACTTAAAACCGATTTCGATTAAAGTACCATCAAAAGAGAATTTCTTTATTAAAAATAATGGAGGTGTTAGATATCAATGATTAATCTGCAGGTACGATATTTTCAGGATAGTACACCAGAGAATGTACCATGTCGAGAAGAAAATTTTGTTCGGCGTCAGATAAACATGCCATTGTATTTAGCTCAAACGGCCTTAATTTTGGTCGATGTCTGGAATGTTCATTTTATTGATAGTTGGATTGAGCGAGCTGAAAAAATTACAAGTGAATCAATTGTGCCAGTTTTAGAAACGGCCCGACAGTGTGTTCATAATAGTAATCGAATGACTATTATACATGCGCCCTCCCCCCCAGTAGCAGATCAGTTTAAGCAATCAAATAGGTTGAGCCAAATATCAACTCAACCTGCTCAAGAATCAGATTGGCCACCCACGAAGTTTCGAAACCGATCCGAAGAATACCAAATTTATCGTGGCCCACGTAGCCAACCACCCGGGATTGATCTCCACTGGAAAAAATTGGCTGACCAGTTGTCAATATCAGAAAAAATTATCGTCAAACCGGAAGATAAAGTCATTGCCACAGGCCAGCAACTACATCAGTTGTTGGCTGAGAGACAGATTTTACATTTAATCTACGTTGGATTTGCTACCAACTGGTGTGTTTTAGGTCGGGACTACGGGATTCGTGCCATGGCAGGTAGAGGGTATAACATCATTTTATTGCGAGAAGCCACAACTGGTGTCGAGTTCCCAGACACATTGGATGAGACCTTGACCACCGAAATTGCCATTCGTGAAGTGGAGCAACAGTATGGATTTACAGCCTCTAATCAAGATTTTTTTCAGGCTTGTCGGACTGTAACAAAAAAAGTCCAACCATAGATAATACCGATTTCAGAATCTATCTTTTTGTATTTTTTATTAAAAACAAAATTGATAATCGAATAAATGTCTAGCGAAAATTGATACAGGAACCTCACACTGAAGAAGGAGGTATGCTGAATTGTAATAAAATGGATGCCTAACGAAAATTGAAAAACTTAGATCATAAATAAGTCCTTGTTTAAATTTGTCTAGCAAATAAAACACGACATTTTTTTAAGTAGCTATTTTTCATTTACAATCTTAGCTTATATTAATAAGCCATAATTGGCAGTATTCAAATATTTTAAATAAAGGAGATATTATGGAATTCGAAATAACCGAGTCTGTTCTATTTAATAAAGATCTTGGACAGCCACTAACCATTAAACCAAATATGTTTCCCCAAACCAACTCAGACGATGAACCGGTGATGCCGTTAACCATAGAACAGAAATACGTCTTTGATGCTAGAGGCTGGTTGGTAATTCCTAATGTACTCAGTCCAAACGATTTGAAGGAAATGCGGGCTTTTTGTCAACGTTTACAAAAAGAGCCAGAATCAATTCCTGTGGGCCAACGATCAACCTATGGAGGACCTTTGCAACGTTTAATGGACCATCCAGTAGTAGTTGGTTTCGCCAACGAGTTTCTAGCCTCTCCATATCTGTCTAGCAAAGATTGTTATGGTTTTCGGATGGAAATGAGTTTTGGAGCCTTTCGATCAGCAAAAGACGAAATAATAACCTCGTTTTCTCCTCATAATGGAAACGGTATGTGGCGAATGCCGGGCGATTGTCACGAATACCATTGCCTGCCTGGGAAGGCTTTTTCAGGCCTAACTAGAGTTATATGGGAATTAAATGATGTCGAAGAAGGTGATGGTGGAACTTTGTTTATAACCGGTAGTCATAAATCTGCCTTTACAGCTCCAAAATCAGCTTATCAGTATGGATCGTCTCTGTGGGATACGTACTCTTGTCCGGCCGGTTCGGTGATCATTTTCACTGAAGCTACGACACACAGTGGTCAGCCTTGGACCAACCCTGATCGAGATCGAATGGCTATTTTTAACGCTTATAATGCTATTGATCGGCGTTGGACAAAATCTCAGCCAGACCCGGATTATTTGGCTACTATGCCAGCCAAACGACAGAGTTTATTCAGAGATGCTTACGTCAAAGGTAATCTAACAGGTCGATCGTTTGAAATGTAAGCTGAAGCTGATTCATTTTCTAAATACGCCAAAAAAGAAAAAATTGGAGCTATCAAGGCCGAGTAAAAGAAGATGAGGATGGAGAAAAATTAAAATTTGCGTGAAGTTTTCTTTGGTGTACAAGGAGCTTGCTTGAACCTGACAAAAGCAATTAGTACACCTAAAAATCAATAAATATTGTAAAGGATAAAATTAGGAACTGATCAGCAAATTTTAATTAATCGACTGAGTCAACCGTAACCGCCAGCGGCCTTTTACTTGAGGAATGTTTAATAGCGAATTAATCAATCTATTGATTTATGCTAGTTATCATCATCCACTTTTATATAGCGATTCTCATTTCCTTGGCTGGTTCGATTACATAGTAAACCAAAAGACCGTTAGAATCATTCGATATTGTGCTTTTCTAAACATTCTCTTACTAAAAACTGAGTTTACTAAGTTGATAATGATTGATCTATGAAAACATGGTGTTTTACATTTTTTATTTTTTAATCCTAGAGTCTACTGGAGCAAACAGTTTTAACCCACAAACGTAAATTAGCCCATTTTTTTGTTGATATTAATTACAGCACTACTAAATCAATATTTGATTTTACCAATAGCAATCGGCCAACTGTGCTCGAGCATTTCACTATTAAGAAAGAAGAAAAATATCGGTTATAAGATCCTTCTAACATTAAAAAATGATCGATTTTTTAATGTTTTTACTCTTAATATTGATTGCAATCAAGCTAAAACAGTTCCGTTCAACAAGCGGTTTTTTTCAGATAGATTGCTCATTCTTATTTTTTGTTGCTTTATAAGTCTTATAAAGCAACAAAAAATAAGAATGAATAAGGAAGTTAAATCGTGATCAGCTCTATAAAACCGACGATTCATTAGACTAACGAATCACTGAAGAAATCGTTTTACTTAACTCTATTTATCGACCCAAATAACATTTATTGGTCTTAAAAATTTGAGCTGAAATTCGTTAGCAACGTCTAGGCAAAATATCAAACAATTTAGAACGTAAAGTAAACCTAAAAAATAATAAAACCGTTTTACCATTTGCCTCGTTCTCTTGAAAAAATTCACCCTTATAAGCTTGATTTCCCACAGTTAATTCACTCTCGTTTGTCAGTAAACAAGCGAGAGTGTTAAAGGATTATACGCAATAAATCTAATGAAATTAGAACAGATAACAACTCAACAAAAAATAGACCAACTGACCAGCAATAATTCCTATTTAACAGCCAATTTATATGAGTTATCCTTGATACTGGCCGAAGCTCAGTCGCGAAATAACCAAGATCGCTGGGACTGTTTCATCAATAATTTGTCTCGTATTTGCGATACGTTTGCTACTAGTCGGCAAAGAGGATTTTCGATGGATCGAATTTCTCAATCATTTACTGATCGAAATTATTCCAAAAATTAACTTATTTATAAGTATAAATTGATAAGATGTCCTCCTTGCCAAGAAAAATTTTTTCTTGTTAACGAAACAACCAAAGAATTAGGGAAGAAAAAGAAATTGGGGATTGCTATAAAGTGATTTGGGAGGTATAATTGGCTCCGTGTTTGCCCCTCTTATTAGGGGGGGTGGGCATGCGTCGTACTAACCTCCTTTTAGGTTGTACGCACTGAAGCCCCAGGCTCCAACTGGGCGCTCCGTATGAATTTCAGCCGGCTGGGTTCAAACTTTGACGAGTAAGGATTCAGCCGGTTTTTTGATTGTGATTCGCTTTCCCCATAATTTCGCAGATCCTCTTTATCTTGATACAGGCACAATTCAAATTAGAAACAGTCAATAATTAAAACGACTGAAAATAAATTTAGCCTTCTGGGAAAATGAGGATAAAAGTTCATACCTCTAATTTACCTTTTACCTAGATATAGATTATTCGTCAATCCAGTTTTTTATTGATGAGATTTTGCATTTTTTAGATTTTATTGGATCTACCATCATAGTTTTCCTGACAATTAAAAAACTAAATTTACGCAACAACTTCGCTACTTTCAATCATCGACAGAAGGGGTGAGTCTTCGATTGTGAGTGGTAGAACAATCTTTCGGCGGATACGACTGGATTGGTAAGTGGCAAAGATTAACTCTGTTGCTTGCATAGCTTTACGACCACTAAGTTCTGGTTCTCGACCAGTTTTGATAGCATCAATTAGATCTAAAACTGATAGTGAGGTATCATTACCTATAGTAGGAACAACGCCGTCCAGATCCGGAACGTCCCAATCATTGGCTCCACGAGCCATAACTCGAATCGGAATACCGTCAGCGTGGACTTCTATTTTTCCGTGCGTCCCAATCAGGCGATTGGCTGCACCTTGTAGGCCACTACTACCAGTGGCTAAGAGTCCTTCCAATCCGTTTTGCCAGCGAATCCAAGATACACCACCGGCTGCAACTGGCACACCAAACACCTCTTTAGTACTACTACCATCGATTTGACCAATGACCCATTCTGCGGGTGCATCATGATTATAGAAGAAAAACATATCAAACCAATGAGTTCCCCAATCCAACATGTTGGGACAACTACCTTCAACTCGAATTAGTTTGCCAATAGTTCCATCATGAGCCAGTTGTTTGGCTTTGACAAAAGGCGCACCAAAACGGCGCTGATGGCAGAAGGTAATTACTACATCATTATCCAAGCAAGCTTGGTATAATTTTCTAGCTTCACCCCAAGTCGGGGCCATAGGCTTTTCAGCGTGAATTGCTTTGATACCGCTGTTGGCCGACTTAACAATCATGTCTGTATGTAGACGGATCCAAGTACATACGCTGACAAAATCAAGATCTTCCTTGTCCAGCATCTCTTGGTAATCAGCATAAGAACGTTCTACTTCAAACCGTTCCATGAAACCGTTACGACTGTCTTCAAATGGATCTGAACAGGCGATAATCTCCACATCTGGTGATAATTGATAACCTTGAGCATGTGCTCGCCCTCGTCCCCCACAACCGATAATGCCCACTTTATACATTGCATAACCCTTCTTTATAATTTTTCTTAGATATAATTAATAAACAATTGTTCAGCCCTTAATCAATTCGGGACAACGAAAGCTGGTTGCGATAAGTAAGCAATAGTTGCTCCCCAACTCCCCTCTGATTGATTGGCTAAACGAAAAGTAGAAACCTGAGGTTGTTTATCTAAAATTGCGTGTACAGTTCGTCGCAGAGAACCAGTTCCCTTTCCATGAATAATTCGTATTCGCCGGATATCTTTGTTTAAACAAACTTCTATATATTCTGGAATCAACGATTTAATTTCACTAGGATGAAAAGTGTGCAAATCGAGTTCTCCATTGATCGGTAAAGGCTGAATTTCAGGGTCCTGATTATTGTTAGTTATTGTCATTATCAATCATAGCCAAAAATGGTGATTTGACGCTTGCCCAAAATAACTAGCTTCTGTTGATTTGGATCGTACTTCATATCCTGAAGTGGATGACCTGTGTTTAATTGTAAATGTGGCGACAGTTTTAATGTATGACCTTGCCCAAAAAGCTCATAGATTTGTACGCTACCGTTTTGGTCCCCGACGTAAACTAATTCTCTACCACTCGGTTCACATAGTGCTGAGACTGTTACCGGTGATGTTGAGGTTGAAGGTCTACCGACCTCTCGGTGGGTTTGGAGGTCTATGATCGACAGGTCATCAGATAACGAATTGACTACGTAAAGATAACGACCGTCTTCGGCTATGGTTAAACTGGTCGGTAGTCGTCCCACACGTATTCGCAAAATTTCTCGACGACTATTGAGATCAACAACTGAAACCGTTCCGTCTCCATAATTACA
>CAYVHK010000036.1:0-28793 GCA_964451145.1 uncultured bacterium
GCCTATCTACACCACCTCAAGGAGTGTACCGTTCCAATACACGGTGTTGGCATTCGAGGCCACAAAATCATAAAGACGCATAATCTCAGCAAATACCGCAGGTTCCTGCCCCGCATTACTAACCTGGGCCTTCTGTTTGAAATCACTGAATTTGACGCCCGAATCCGTCTTTTTGAGGGCTCCGATGAATCCATGTCAGGCGCAGAAAGACTACACGACCGCATCGAAAATTCCTCTTGTCCCTTTCACCATCAGGACTAAACTAATACTTTATATGAGGGAAACACGTCCAAAATTGTTATCGGATATTGATTTTGCTAGTTGAGACTCAATAGGGCAATTGAAGCCCGTCATAGCCAGAGGTGGATTTGGGCTCAGTCTCAATAAGAGGACCATTATGTCCGATAATTTTCCTTATCATACGTTTTTGATTACACAAGTTTCTACAGCCTGTTTTTTGTCTACCTTTCGTTGTTATTTTTCATTTGCTAATTAATTACCATTAATATCAAGACTAGTTCGTTGAGGTTTAGTACGTATGCGAAGTGTGACGCTTTCCAGTATAAGCCTGCTGACAAATAGAAGACTCTTTGGCCAACACGTAGTTCTTGTCTCCGAAACTTTGAGAATTGCTCAAAGCCTCGAAGAATTCCTGGCGGAACTTTGGTGAAATATCACTTGACAACAAATGTGTGGCTTCTTTCAAAAATATTGTCTAGGAAGATTTCTACGAACCATTCACCTGGGAAAAAACCCCCGGACTTGGGATTGATATAGAACCAAGTTATATGCTGAAAATCAGAGGAAAAAGCAATCTCTTGTTCATCGTAGGGAGGATCATCTAATTCCTCCTGTGGTGAAAACCAGCGGACTTTGACTCGGTGTGATCCAGATACGTTAGTCCAATAAAGCCATATGAAAATTCGTTCCGAGTCAGAAAAAAAGTTATTGGTAATACCATCAGGTCTATCTTGAGAGACATTGATTGCCAATACTGAGTCAGCTACAATTCCTTCACCACGCACCAAATTAGTAGCAATACCATCACCACTAGTGTCATTTCCACAGCCACTGATCATCAATAAAACTGAGCTAATCAAAAGATAGAGAAAAAAACAAAGGGAATCTGTAGAAAAAAAACGAGTAAATTGTTTCATATTATTCAGTTTAGCCAATGTAGCTACATTGTATCAGTCAGTCCGATAAACTGCAAACAAGACCTAAAAAACCGAAACTCAGAGGAGATACTAAGCATTAATAATTTGGTTTCAATAGTTGAATTAGTAAAGTGTAAGCAGAAAAAGTCAACTGAATACAAATCATGATTTTCAGTTCATTTGTCAGCAGCCTAAGTCGTTATTCATGAACTTCAGTTTCTGATCAGTTCTCCAAAATTTTATCATTAATTAGAACGGAAATAGATCGTAATCCAGTCCACATAGTTATTATGTCTACCATAACAAAAGATAATTAGTATAACTAAACTCATCATTTTCGTCCCTGTGTTGTTGATTTGGTAGGTCGGTGTTATAATGCTTTTTATTCGGCGATAATATAATCTAGTAACTTAATGATTTTCGAGACGAGGCAGGAAAACGAGATGTTAACAGCTGATCAAATTCAATTTTATAAATCCAATGGCTATTTGCTAATACCAAATGTATTCAGCCCGGAAGAAATAGATGAATGCGTCCAAGAAACCGATGCCATGTTTACGCGCGTCCAGATGAATGGGCGCCGTTTGGAAGCAACTTGGGGGGGGAAATGGCAAGAAAACGAAATTGAAGAAGATGAACGTGGGCAAACCTCAGTCTTGAGTATACACAACATGCAATACCATTCTGCAGTTTTTACCCGAATGCTGGTGCATCGACAACTAACTTCAGCCGTTGTGAGTCTGATTGGTCCCAATGTACAACTACACCACACCAAATTGCACATCAAACCCCCTTACAAAGGTTCGCCCTTTCCACTTCATCAAGATTACGATTACTTTCCTCATGCCGACGATACTATGTTGGCCGCAGTCGTATATTTGGAAGATGCCTCGGTTGAAAGTGGTTGCCTATGCGTAATGCCAGGTGTACATCACCAAGGAGCTCTAGACCATGAACATGATGGTAGCCACTATTTAACCCCAGAAGAATATCCTCTTGAATCCGCCACCGCTTGCGAGGGAAAGGCCGGAGATGTGCTGATTTTTAGTTACCTAACCCCACATGGATCTTATCCGAATCGGACTAAACATCCACGACGGATTGCACTGTTCCAGTTTCGTGCAGCGGATGATCAACCATTAAAAGAAGTACATCAATCACCAGGTCAAGGTATGATGGTAGCTGGCATCAATCCTATCCCAACAGCAAAACAAACTTAGTATGTTCAATGATTACCAACCCAATCGTTTTGGTCCTAGCCGATCAGCTGTCATCTGCCAGAATGGTGCTGTTGCTACCAGCCAACCATTAGCTGCTCAAGCTGGGCTGAAAATTTTACAATCTGGTGGCAATGCGGTGGATGCTGCTATTGCAACTGCTGCCGTATTGAACGTGGTTGCGCCAATGTCAACTGGCATTGGTGGCGATGCTTTCGCTTTGTTCTACATCCAGAAAGAGAAGAAATTAATGGGACTGAACGCAAGTGGTCGTTCAGCATACGGAGCCGATCCTGAATTGCTACATCAGCAAGGAATAACCAGCATGCCACTCTACCATAATCTTTTTGCCCTTAATGTGCCAGGAGCATTTGACGGGTGGATTCAGTTAATAGATCGGTATGGGAACATGTCAATGTCCGAAGTTTTGGAACCTGCCATTAACTATGCCGAAAATGGTTTTTCAGTGAGTCCACAAATTGGCTTATCTTGGTCTAAATCTGCGCTGTTGTTAGGACACTGCAAAAATGCGAGGGAGACCTATTTGACAAACGGTAGAAGCCCAAAAACGGGGGAGGTTTTTCAAATTAAACCCTTAGCGAATACGTTTCGCTTATTAGCTGAAGGTGGTAGAGAGGCTTTTTATGAAGGGGAGATAGCGGAAAAAATTGTGCAATATTCGGACCAGAATAGCGGCTGGTTAACCATGAAAGATTTTCAAGATCATAATTCGGAATGGGTTGATCCTATCTCAGTTGATTATAAAGGTTATCAAATTTGTGAAATACCACCCAACGGTCAAGGTATTGCCGCCCTAATGGCTCTTAATATTGTGTCCCAATTTGAAAGTAGCCAGTTGCTATTCGACAGTTCCAGCCGTACACACCTGATGATTGAAGCAATGAAACTTGGTTTAGTTGATTTGCACAGGCATATTACTGACCCAACCTTCGTTGATATTCCTGTTAATCGACTGCTGTCTTCAGATTATGCTTACCAACAAGCGAAAAAAATTAGTGTGGAAAAATCTCTTCCTCCTTATGATTTGACCAAACTAACCACTGGTTACGATACTGTCTATTTATCAGTAGTAGATAGTGATCGCAACGTCGTTTCATTCATTAACAGCCTATTTCACCGGTTTGGTTCTCATATGGTGGCTGGTGATACTGGAATTTTGTTGCAGAATCGAGGTGCTGGTTTTTCACTCCATCCTGAACACGTCAACTACTTGTCCCCACATAAACGTACTCTACATACCATTATTCCAGGTATGATGATGAAGGATGGTTTGCCTTTAATGTCTTTTGGTGTAATGGGTGGGCCGATGCAACCACAAGGTCACCTGCAACTCGTTAGCAACTTGATTGATTGCAATATGGATGTCCAATCAGCTCTGGATGCGCCTCGGTTTCAAGTTATGCTGGACGGTAAAATTGGTGTCGAAAGTAATTTTGGATCGGAAATATTAAACGTTTTAAAAAGTAAAAGTCATCAACTTTCTTTGGATAAAAATACGTTTTTTGGTGGTGGACAGGCCATCTTAATCGATTCGGAAAATGGTACATTAGTTGCTGGTTCTGACTCAAGACGAGACGGTTGTGCAGTTGGATATTAAAGCTACATAACCCATATCTTCAACTTTTAAGTGCTTCGCTTTCTGACGTCAAACTCTAGCGAGCGTGAGCCGCTGAGAATGACAAAAGCTTTTGTATTATCTTGCCTATATGGACAATGCAGATGATTTTTGCAAACGGTAATTTTGAAGGTTTTCTAACTAAAGTTAGCTTAATCTAATAATCTTCCCTTTCTTTATTTGCCTTGACATAGCATATGGCCTTACGTAAACTGTGCGTGCTTCGTTTTTAGTAGAAACTAGTAATCCAAAAACTGGATAGTCTCTTGATGGATAGCTTTAAGGAGTAATTGGTGAAACGCATCATTGTTGTAGTTGATTTGGTAATTCTGGCATTTTTGGCTGGTTTTTTTTTGGGTCGGGGTACTAGCAACCAAATAAGCAAGTACGATGATCGTGCGAGCAAGGCTTGGCAAAAAGCAGAACAAGCAGACACACCACCTGTTACTGACGACAGTGATACTCGACAAGTTGAAAAAATTCGAAACCTCTACCGAAAAGTTTTCGATCTGTACCCTGATTCACATTGGGCTGATGATGCTCTTTATCAGTATGCTTCTCGCTTTGCTCGCTCCCAAGAACAACAATTTACAATGTTCCGTCGTTTAATTACGAACTATCCTGATAGTAAATATGCGGACGATTCTTTGTACGCCATTGCCTATGCCAACTACCGACTAGCCGAAGAAGAAAAAGCCAAAAACTCTGAATTAGCTGAATCTGATCTTTACTACAACCGGGCTTTGCGTTTTTTTGAACAGCTAATTACGAATTATTCGGGCAGTAGTTTACACAATACTTCCTTGTTCAACCGAGCTATGTGCTACTATGGAAAAGGTCAATGGAGTTTAGCTCAAGATGAATTTCGGACATTAAGAATTGACTTAGCGAGCGACCCAATTGTTCACGAGGTCGTATACCAACTTGGGCGTATCTCTATTGAAACTCAACAATACGAAGAAGCAATATCAGAATTCCAGAACGTAGTCGATGCTGGTATCGAACGGTTAGCTCCTAATGCTCAGTTCGGTATTGCCCAAGCTTTTTTCTCACAGGGAAAATACGAGGAAGCAATTTTGGCCTACGAACGCACAATTGAGAATTTTCCTAAATCGCTAGTGGCTCAAGATTCCAATTTTTATATAGGTTGGGCTTACCAACGAATGGGAAAAAATGATGAGGCTATCATCCAATTGGAAGAAGCCATAGATTCATATCCACGTAACGAGAATGCGGCGAATTCACTAGTTTTCATCGCCCAAATCCACTACGATCAGAAGAATTCCGACGGTGCAATCGAAGCTTATCGGAAAGTAGTTGATAACCAAGAAAACTTTAGCTACGATATGCGTCGATCGGCACTATATTGGATTGGAAAAATCTATGAGGAAGAAGGCGATCTAGACCAAGCTGTCAACACTTATACTTCCTTGGTTAAGGACTACGCTGAACATCATCAGACTCACCATCATCCGTCCAATAATATTAATGAAGAATATATCCAAAAACTTCAAGCTGATCGCTCTTAATTAGCCTGACCTGATGGATTTGCAACGTTTTTTTCGTTCTGACCTAAGTCAGCTGTCAGCTTATTCAGTAAAAGAAGATCAACATCGGATTAAGTTGGATGCGAATGAATCGCCTTTCGATTTGCCAACTCCGATTCGACAGAAGATCGAGGTTGAACTATCAAACCTAACTTTTCAGCGTTACCCAGCGGCAGCAGCACAAGAGTTAAGGAAAACTCTTGCGACCTATCTAGAACTACCCCCCGATTGGATTTTAGTTGGTAATGGGTCAGATGAACTTTTGTTTTATCTCGTTCAGATTTTCGATCGTCAGTATTCAGCAGTACTTTATCCCACTCCAACCTTTTCCATGTATGAGATTTTCGCTCAAACAGCCGGCATTCCCGCCTTTGGTCTACCACTTGACGAGAATTTTGATCTCAATACTAAAGTTTGGCGATATCAACTAGACCAGAAACAGAAAAATCTGGTTTTTTTCTCCTATCCCAATAATCCAACAGGAAACCTATTCAATAGTCAAGTAATCGGCCAGATATTACATCGCTCTGACACCCTCGTCGTATTGGACGAAGCCTACTATGAATTTTCAGGGCAAACATTTCTGAATAAGATAAGTTTGAATGAAAATTTGGTAATCACACGTACTTTCTCCAAAGCCTATGGCCTAGCAAGTCTTCGTTGTGGTTACTTGATCGCGCACCCTAATATTATCAATGAGATCAACAAAATTCGCCTTCCTTACAATTTGAATCAATTCACACAAGCATGTGTCACGGTTGTCTTACAACACCAAAAGGTAATTGCCAGTAAAATAGCTTTGCTACAATACGAACGCCAGATAGTTTATAAGGCTTTGGAGGAAATGGAAGGTGTTTACCCCTTTCCAACTTCAGCCAATTTTATCCTGTTTCGCACCCAAAGACCGGCGGATCAAGTCTATTCATTATTACTTGATCAAGGAATTTTAATTCGTACTTTCAGGCAAAAAGATTCTTTGATAAATTGCTTACGAGTAACAATAGGCACGGATAAACAGAATCATCAGTTTTTATCAGCCCTTCGCTCAGTTCTATCCTAGAATTTTAAAGCACAATTTCAACAATCCTGACATGTTAAATATAGTGAGTGCAACACCCAGTTTGGAACGAAACATTTCAGCCTAATGGAATTCATGAACCAAAATCTTGTTTTTCCAATGAGCATAATGGTTAAATTTAAAAGGCTAAGTTTTTCATTCATCGAGATAAGAGCTAACATAGATCTCTTCCTATTCCGGATCTAGTGCTAAATAGATCGGGTTTTCAATCAATCTCTCCATTGCCACGAGCTCACCTCGGCAATTTTTCTTACTGGAATGCGAAACTTAGATCAACAATTAAAAATTAAATCTGTGATGCTAAGCCAAAAAAATCTGAGGTTGGGTTAGGTTAGTCTTAGCCTGAGTAGGATTGGTTAACTGGGCAGGAAATATTAATCGTCCATTGGAGGGTTCAATTAATGTGGGTGCAAGAAAGATCAACGATCGGTTACGCTGACGAAACAAGTGCACAACATGACAATTACTAATTCCGTACATATTGATAAAATCATAGATGATTTTCGTTAATTGATTGACTTGATCGGATGCATGTGGTTGATAAGCCTGAACTTTTCGATCCTCAGTTTGTAGTGCAACACCCATATCCAGTTGTTTAACTACCGGTGTAAAAAGATGAATAACCTCCCGTATAATGGATAGTGGTTTTCCCCACCGATGCTGGATAGATTCCCAAAAACCATTAGCAGGGTCTGCATAAGTTGCTACGGGGATCGACAACTCTGGTAACTGTTTTGTTGCTGATACATATTGACAAACCAATAGATGCAGTTGGCCGAATTTTAGATGGAAGTAAGCGTATTTCCATTTGGGCATTCGTACCAAATTCACTAACTGATTAAAGCTATCAACTTCAAACTGATCTTTGACTTGCAAAGCAATTTCATTGGAAAGATCGAAATTGTAAAAGACAAAACGAGCATCAATTTGGCTTGGCATTTCACCAACCACTTGTTCTAAATCGACAGTCTGCCGGTGCATATCTTCTAGAATTAGTCGTGTAATAGTTTCTTGGTTATCAGCTGTTCGTTCTGCCAATCGCTTGAGGTCATATATCAGCCTTGTTTTCCTCTCTTGCACTTGCTGAAAATTCAGACCGGATGAGGCGAGTTCATCTAATTGCTCCAAATATTCTATGTATTTCCGAACGTCTTTTGTCGCTAATTCTATAGTGGTTTGAACTCTTTTGATAGATTCCGAAACCGGCAGATTCTTTAAGTTTAGGCCAGTTAGGTTTGTAGTCATCATTCTTCGCATATTCTGATTAGATTGTTCTTTTCCTATAACTGCAAGCTGTGATATAATGTGCGCGACCTTTGATCCTCGAAGGCATTGGATTATACATTAAAATAATATATAAATAACACACTTTTCTGTCAGTCGTATCTGTTGACACTTTTTTTGTTGGATTGGAGTTTCGGAGAGTAATAAATGGCAAAATGGAATGAATTCATAGACAGTGCATTAACCAAGTTGTCGGGGAGACAGCGGGCGGATAAACTACCCCAATTGGTAGTTGGTTCTTCAGATGACAAAAATGCCGGTAAGTTGGTTCTGTTAGAAGGAAAGAAAAAACGGCAAGAAAGGCAAATTAAGCAGAGATTAAGCTACCAATTGCTGGAAAAGATGCGAAGACGCGCACTGAGTTGGAAATCTTACTATTATCACGATGAGTATCAAATACCTCGCTTAGCTATCACCAACGATAATGCTACAGGCGCTCACGTTATTGAACGACGGTATCTGGTCTCATTCGACCAAATTATTGAAGCTAATTTGTATACTAATATGTCAGGTTCGGTTATTTCGATTGACGTAAACGATTTGCAACATGTCCATCGTCAGCAGTTCGATCAACTAGACCGGGGAGAAATTCGCTTTCAAGTCTACGACAAAACGTTCGAAATGAGAATTTGGTATGGCGATCAGGAGAATGACAACAATAGCCAATTCCAACCACTTGGTAGACATAAAATTTTCATTAATGACACTACGTCGTTTTTACTGCGTTCTTTCCGAAATTTAGGAGCTGATGGTTTTTCAGCGGTAGCCAATCGCTTGCTAATTCAGGAAAAAGTGCCCGTTGATGCCAAAAATTCCATCGAATCTCTTTTGATGGAACTAGGCAGTGAGGAACTTTTAAAGCATTATCAATCTGCTTTAGATGTTTTTAATCAAAAATCTGCTTTGCGGCGTTCCACTAAGTCTGGGCAAGAAGATTCCGATATACCGCTAATCATTACGAAAGTCGATCGACAGAACATTGGTAACAATGGACAACATAATCTAATCGTTGATCATCCAATACCAGATAGCGCTTATCAACTTTTTGCTGTCATGAGCGATAACCACTTTGCCGAGATTGAAGAAGACTTACTCTACATCAGCCTTTCCTCCCTCAGTTTTGATCGTTCAGGAGTACTAGATAGTTGTTCAATTCTAAGAGACAAGCTTTATCAATATGCTGAAGAAGACATGCTAATCGAGAAACAATTGGATAATTTCTATCATTTCTTCAACCAAGAGACTGAAGATCGTCAACTTCAGAAAACGGAAGTTGACATTCTCCGATATTCGGCTCTAGAAGACGAGGCCTACGAGGAGATTTTAGTTGAGGTTTTGGAAGATATCCGTCAAATTATCACCGACTACCGGTATTGTAATTATATACCATTGAGGAGCCAAATCGATCAACTACAACCCATAATTCAGGCTTTGGGAGAGGCGCTGGAGGATGCTCGCGAATTCCATCGTAGACGAGAAATCACAGATCCTCGCCAAATCCTGACGGAAAGAGCCTTTGAAACCCCTAATAAAAGGCAATATGAATTATCTGCCAGTTCAGAAAATAGAAGCTATTATGACCGGTTGTTGGATGTACAGCAAATCATTGAAGATATCAAAAAACAGATGCAGAGGTCTGTATCCGATGTTTCTCTTTCTTTGACTAAGTCAGCATTTTTAATTGTTGAACTGAGCTTGCAAGATTTTCCGTCTTTAGCTGCAACTAGTAAAAAACTTCTCGAACTAATGGCACATATCATGTTATCCCAACAGCAATCAACAGGGGCTATAAAAGAAACGGCAGACACTGACTTAATTGAATCTGGCAGTTTTGAGCTTGAAATTGTCGATCAATTAGTACGAATAACTGCCGAGATTCAGCAAACGTTAGAAAATCAAGCACCCAACGACAATATTCGTCAACTACAAGCGTTGGTAACTGAATTAGAGCAAATGTGCCTTAGCGATAAAATTTTTGTAACAAATGACTGGCAATCGGATTATATTATCTTCGTGGATCAGAACGTTGTCAATTTCAACGATCGAATTTTTCAAATGGCAATTGACCGGCAGGAGCAATTAAAAGAAGATCTCAATAACTTAACCGAACTAGTTGATGTCTTTGTTAGTGGCGTTAGTGTCCCAGCTCTTTTGCCCGCACAACTTCACGAATCGGGCAACGGTGTACAAACATACTTGGTGCAAGAGTTGCAAAGTTATCTTAACTCTCAAAATTTACAACTGCATACAGTCCCTGGTCGTGAACAACAACTACAATCATTATTAAATGAATTGTTACCTAAACGTCTGGATACACCATTGGAGCAAGTTGAATACTTCTTTCGTTTTTGTTAGTTTTTTTGTATCGATATTATACGAAAAACGAAAGATTTGAGTTAGATGGAATAGCTGGTGCAAAATAACAATCCCATGTTGCCAAATCAAGTAAAAAATGAGAAACTTCTGAATAACCTATCTGCCAAGTCAGCCGATCGCTCCTTTGAAAAGGAAACGGCTACGGATCGCTTACGTCAAATCCTTCCAACCTATCATATTGAAGTTTCTCCCATTAAACAAACTACTAAGGCAATTAAGTTTATTTTACTAGCCGCTATTCCCATTCTGATGATGATTTGTTTAACGGCCCTTGGTTTCATTGGTTATCGAGCCTCTGGTGATTTTGAAACCTTTTGGCATCACCTAAAGGAAAACAAAACCTTTGCTGTTAGCCTTAGTGATGACAAAACCTTACAGGATGTAGCAGTTGAGGACGTCTTAACTAGATTAGAGTCTACAGACAAATTAGTTCACCGAAAGCTGGCGGAATTGTCAGCAGTTGGGTATGACCCAAATAGCGGTTCTAGTTTGATCGTCTACGATGAAAAAAAACGAGCTGAATATCGTTTAACTTATGAACAACAGATTCAACTAGCAATTAACCAAGCTTATGAAATTTACAATCAGTATGACCCAGCTACCGAGGCAAACGTTTTTGGAGTTACAACTGAGAACCTAATTTACCAAAAAGGGTTAAAGGTCAGTGGCTATGCTCCGATGACACTACGGCAGTCGCTATATGAGGGGCGGCGGTATTTTCCTTTTGCTCTGATTGCAGGACAACTGGCAGGTATCGACCCTCTGCGGTTACTGAAAATATTTGAGATTGAGAGTAACTTCACAGAAACTGCTGTCGGTACTAATCGACAGGGAAATGCTGACGACGATATCGGCATTGCACAAAATAATTTGGTAGTGATTCCAGGCTTAATCCGAGAGATGCTCAACCCCAGCAGTAAAGTTTATTGTCCGTATTTTGAATTTCTTACTATTGGGAAAGATTTGGAGACGCGGCAGCAGTTGTCGTGGTCCAATTATCTAGTCCGATTGGAATCTGAGTTGGATGGTAGTTACCACCAGCCAAGTAACCCTTCAGGTAGATACTACATTAATTTGCTGAAGGCACCTCATATTTCGGCAATTTTAGCAGCTTACCATATTAAGCGTGATCAGTACTATGGTTTTCAGAAATGTGTCAACTTTTATCGAGACAATGCAAAAATCCTGAAAAAAACGCTCAAGCTGAAAAAAGACATTGATCCATATCACTGGACGGATTATAGTTTTTACAATGGCGGTCCAACTCGATGGCGAATGATACAAAATTACTTAAAGTTAACAGCAGAAAAAAAAGCAGTTGGAAAAAATTTGCAAACGGTCGTCGAATTGACTAAACACCGCAATCTTAATGCACAGAAAATTGGGAGTAAAAATGAGGCTCTCCGGCAGATGGCTTACGACCCAGATAAAGGACAACTAATCGAAAACGATGGCGGCCAACAATATGGCCTATACGGATTTTGCGATACTTTCTACCCTCGCCAACTAATGTACAATTTGAGCCAGGAAGTAGCCGAATCGCCACTACCAGTTAAGCTCAAAAACCGTTCTCACTTGGAAACACAATAGAAATTGGATTAGTGAGTAAAAAACATAATTTAACTCCAGCTTCCGGATTTTTGCTGTTCTTGATCTCTTCTTATTTGCTGATTTTCCTGATCTACCCCCTCCTCTACGTATTCAAATCGGCGCTGTGGATTGAAGGGGAATTCAGCCTGCAGTTTTTTGTCAACATTCTAACCGATGAAACGCAACGAATCCTAGTAGTTAATAGCTTTAAGTTGGGAATTGCCGTAACCTTGTCTACTACTCTAGTTAGCTTGCCTCTGGCCTACATACTAACCCGATTTCGCTTCCCGGGCCGGGGACTATTTCAAGGAATGATTCTAATTCCAATGATTATGCCACCTTTTGTGGGAGCAATTGGAATGAAACAATTTTTTGGTTTATATGGGAGTATAAATACTTTTCTGGTCCAGATCGGTTTAGTAGATGTAGTCGATCTGGTGCCTAGTTCGTTTTTCGACTGGTTTGGTGGTGGTTTTTGGGGCGTAGTTTTACTATCAACTTTACACTTATACCCAATTATGTATCTCAATGTTTCAGCCTCCTTAGCGAATGTAGATCCTAGTTTAGAGGAAGCGGCAGAAAACATGGGAGCTAACAAAATAAAGCTCTTCTGGACCATCACCTTACCACTGATGATTCCTGGCTATTTTGCTGGTGCTATTATCGTTTTTATTTGGTCTTTCACTGATTTAGGAACACCACTAATTTTCGACTATTACGATGTAATCGCTGTCCGTATTTTTAAACAAGTTAGTGATATAAATGTTAATCCAAGTGGTTATGCATTGGTTGTTCTTATTATTATATTAACAGCTTCTTGCTTCTGGATTTCGAAACGCCTGACAGCCAGCCGGCAATATGCCATGGTCGGTCGAGGACACGTTGGTTCTCGTGAGAATGAGGCCGTTGGCTTAACTCGTTGGTTTATATATATTTTTGTGTGTGGACTTGGTTTTTTAGCCATTTTGCCACACTTAAGTATCATCATGATTTCTTTGACTCCGGATGCTAGTTTTTTGGACCCATTGGAAGATGTCTTTCCAAGGCAAATTACTGCATCACACTATGGTGATGTTTTTCAACATGAAGACACTTTTCCAAGTATAAAGAACAGCCTATTTTACAGTGTATTCAGCACCATTTTGGCGGTTTCTGCGGGTTTATTGATCTCGTTCATCTTGACTCGAAAGGAACTACCGTTTAAAAATTTATTGGATGCAGTAGCTATGTTACCATTGGCACTACCCGGCGTCGCAATAGCTTTCGGTTATGTGGGCAGTTTTTCGAGCACTACCATTTTTGCCTTTCTGGATCCGCGTAAAAATCCAACCGCGTTACTGATTATTGGTTATTCAATTCGTCGATTACCGTACATGTTGAGGTCTATTTATGCAGGTTTACAACAGACATCGATCACATACGAAGAAGCATCAGCAAATCTTGGTGCAACATCGACTCAAACCCTGTTCAAAATCACTTTGCCATTAATAACAGCCAACATTATTGCCGGTTCAATTTTAGTTTTTTCTTTTTCTATGCTAGAAGTCAGCGAAAGTTTAATTCTAGCAATGAAAGACGAATTTGCTCCCATTACTAAGGCTATCTACAATCTGTCTATGTATCCAGGAGGAGAAGGTACTTTTTTAGCCTGCGCACTTGGAGTTATTGGCATGTTATTGTTGACAGTTTGTTTAGTGGCGGCAGGTCGTACCTTAGGTGGGAAACTGGGCGAGATTTTCAAAATCTAATAGCCCAAATACATTGAGTACTGATCCAATATTGATAATTCTAAGTTGAAACTAATTGAATCCAATAGAATATCCCAGTACAACCAACACACTAATTGAAATATAACGGTGATCGAAACCGCCTTCGATATGCTTGCTCAATATGATGATAAGTTCAAATATCGGTGCGATTATCATCATATTGCTCTAATGGCCCTATTTAGACTGAATATGATAAATTGGCATATTATTTTCCCATGTAATAATTGCAACCATCGAATGAACGATGTTTCCAATCTAAATGTAATTCTAGCGAGACTTCTTCAGTTTCAATTTTTTTCACTTTATTATTTAATCTGTGAATATAGTAACTTTGACAGTCAACATCAATGTTGCTAATCTGAATTTGGTCTTAAATGATAGTTTTCCGTGTTTTTCTAGTGGCGGGTAACTTTTCCTACCAAGATGATGACATGAAATTTGTGTCATATCTGCAGATGACTTGTGCAAACATTATTCAAGCATGGATACAACGTTTACTTAGTAGTTGGATAACTAGTTGTTGACATTTCTAACTTTGGTGGGAACTTTAATATTTGGGACTGTTAGGCCTGCTTTTTGAGACAACTAAATGATTATTTTGGTGAAAATGAAGTGCTTATTTGATAGAATGGTTGAATCTGAATAATCTTTTAACCCCACCATAATAGAAATTATGGCCCTTTGATAGTCAGAAGTTAATCTACAGTAAGAACAACGGTTAATCGATTATTCACTGACTTACATCTATCTAGTTTGATCATCAGATAATTAAGGGATTTCTTATACATTAATGCGATAAGATGAACTTAATCTCGAACTTGAACTCTTTTTGATGTTAGCCAGAATTGTGTTTAGTTAATAATATTGATCGAAAATCTTATCCAATTCCGGGGAAACAAGAAGAATGAAAAATCAGAGAGGAAGATGAGAAATGCTGTTTGGATGTTTGTTCTATTAGTACTGACTGTTTGTCTTTTAGTATCTAATTCTATATTAGATAAAGAGGTTGAGATTGCTCTGGAAGCTGAACTAGCACAGAAGATTCAAGAACCAATGAAAATTGATGATAGTGATAAAGGTAAAGGGGCTTCCAACGGTAAGTTTATTTGGATGGAGAGAAAACTAAAAGCTAGAGGTGGGGGGCAGAGTGGGCCAAATTTTTGATTTCAATTCCGAAAAAAGACAAGTATGCACTATGGGAAAGTGTACTAGCTTGGGACAGCAATAGCGATTCATTCTAGGTTACCTAGCAACCAGCTGATCCGAATGAGGATGCTCAAAAAACCAAAAACACCAAGTTCCGTTGGGCTGTTCAAAACGGAGCTGATTGGCAATGGGATCTAGTCAATTCTTGGTTGGATGATAGTGGAAAACCAGAACGAATATGGGATTTTAAGGAAGCTAGTAAAACAACATTGAGAATCAGTGTCCGTGAAGACGCGACTATGTTAGATATACTGTTTATTACTAGTAATGTTAAAGCCGAAAGCATCGAAGGATGCTAACGTTCGTTTATCCACTACCGAAGATAGAGAGATTTAGATTAGAGGCTTAGCCGCAGATTCGTTGGGGAAAATCACAATCACTTGGGGTAGACTTAAACAGGAAAAATGACTACCATAACATTAAGTTGATTCTAATTTTCGCTATTTTTAGCCGTTTATTGAGACAATAGATTTGACTTTGAAAGCCTTTCAGATCCAGATTGCAACCAAACACTATCTAACTATTTTAGTTTTAATATTGTTCACAACTCATCTATCGACGGCTACGCCTTTTTTCAAAGATGTGTCTGAAGTAGCTGGTATCGACTTCAGACATCAATCCGGCAAAAGCGAGGAAAAATACATGCCTGAAACGATGGGGTCGGGAGTTGCATTATTTGACTATAACAACGACGGATTCATAGACTTCTATTTCGTAACTTCGGGCAATGCTCCAACAAGTGACAATAAGGTAGGTAATGTTTTGTATAGAAATAATGGCGACGGCACCTTCACTGATGTTACGGATCAAACTGGTGTGGGAGATCTAGGATATGGCATGGGCGTTGCGTCTGCCGATTACGACAATGATGGGGACGCCGATTTTTATCTGGCCAACTTTGGAGCCGATGCCTTTTATCGTAATAATGGAAACGGAACTTTTACCCAAGTATCAAAAGAGATAGGTATTGATAATCCTGAGTGGGCCGTGGCTGGTGTTTTTTTGGATTATGACTTGGATGGTGATTTGGATCTCTTCATAGTAAATTACTTACAATATCCGATGGTGGTTCGTCAGTCCAATCCAAAAAACGGTATGATAGGTTACCAACACCCACGAGCTTTCCAAGGTACAGCAGACAGACTATACCAAAATAATGGAGATGGAACTTTCACCGATGTTTCTTTTGTCGCTGGCATCACCAACGCTGAGGAGGGACGGGGTATGGCAGCAGTAGCCTTCGACTACGACAATGATCATTGGCCTGACATCTACGTTGCCAACGACACTAACCGAAACTTTTTGTATAGAAATAATAGGGACGGTACTTTTACCGATAATAGTCTATTAGCTGGAACTGGTTATGATGAAACTGGTATTGCAGAAGGATCAATGGGGGTTGATTGTGGTGATTACAATCAGGATGGGTGGCTAGACCTGATCATTGCCAATTCAGAGACGGCAACTTTATACAAGAATGATCATGACGGTTTTTTTATTGAAACAACGGTTGAGGCTGGTCTAAGTGAACCAACTTTCCGTTTCGTAGGTTTCAGCCCCATTTTTCTAGACTACGACCACGATACATACCTCGACCTATTTTCAGCTAATGGCCATCCACAAGATATTATTGAGCAATTAGTGGATAGTGAAACTTATGCTCAAGTAGATCAACTCTTTCGTAACCAAGGTGATGGCTCATTTTCAGAGGTGTCGGCATTCTCAGGCGACTATTTTAGCCAATCTTATGTTGGTCGCTCTTGCGTCAGTAGCGACTATGACAACGATGGAGATGTCGATTTGCTAATTTCTAATTCTAATCAGTCAGCATTTCTATTGCGAAACGAGATCGGCAATCAACAAAATTGGATATTGATTCAGCTGGAAGGTCAGCATAGTAATCGAGATGGCATCGGCTCACGAGTAACTATTGAAATTAAAAATAAAGGGGAGACAATTACACAAACAGCAGAGGTCAAGAGTGGTTCTAACTATGCTTCCACTAGCGACCGACGCTTACATTTTGGATTAGGCCAAGTAGAAAATGTAGATCATATCCACATTCGTTGGAGTCGAGGTACTGAGCAGGAGATGTACAATATTTTGGCTAACCAATTGCTAATTATTCAAGAAATACCAAAAAAAGAACAATGATAAATACAAAAAGTACAAAACCGAAAACCTTAAAACGTATCAATAACGGTTTTTTAATTGTCTGGCAAGATGGACACTCAAGTCAATATGAGTTAACTTATTTACGAGCGTTATGTCCCTGTGCCGAATGCTGCAGTATACGAAAGAATGGGCAAAATGTGCATTCTTTCTTTTCTAGTATTGGTCATGGTAATACTAATAAGATTGACACCGTGGGTATTGAAGCCTTAGATGTACAACTGGTCGGTCGATATGCAATCAACTTTCGTTGGAATGACGGTCATCACTCAGGCATATACGATTTTAAGTTTCTACGTTCAATTTGTCCAACGGAAGGAAATAACAAAGATGAAAAAAAATCCGGTTAATGTGGTGATTGCAGGGGTTGGACCTGGCCTAGGCCTGTCTTTGGCACGCCGTTTTGCCAATGAAGGCTGTACAGTTGGCTTACTGGCCCGTAATAAAAATTACCTGAATCAATTGGTTGATCAGTTTTCAAATAACGGAAAAACGGTTATTGCTTTGCCAGCTGATTTAAATGATCCAAACCAAATTATTTCTGCTTTTGAAGCGTATAACCATATCGCTGGTCCAGTCGAAGTTTTAATTAACCATGCAGGAAACGCTTTTTGGGAAAGTATCATGTCTGTTTCGGTTGAACAGTTTGAACTAGTTTGGCGAACAGCAACTTTGAGTGCACTAGTCTGTAGTCAGCAAGTGATTCCGGGTATGTTGGCGAACGGTGGGGGCCATATTATCTTTTCTGGTGCGACTTCAGCTGTTAGGGGCAGAAAGGGGGCAGTCGATTTTAGTAGTGCCCAATTCGCTCGACGAGGTTTGGCCGATGCCATGGCTCGGGAACTATGGCCAAAAGGAATTCATGTTGCTCATGTTATCATTGATGGAGTAGTGGATACCCAAAAAGTTCGTCAAAACTATACGCTTACTAAAGATGAATTACTGATATCTCCTGATGATGTCGTCGGCAGCTATTTGCATTTAATTCAGCAACCTAAAAGTAGCTGGTCTTTTGAGATTGCTATCCGACCGCACACAGAAAGCTTTTTTGAGTAGACTAATTGCTATGTATGTAGGTTACTTTTTTCGAAACCCTACTTAAAATAATATCGTAGTGATTAGCACCCGTTCTATAATCCTGGATTGAAACCATTTTAGCGAGTGAGTAATGTCGATTACTCATTCGCTATTCTCTCATCCCTCCTATTAGGCTAATTAATCGTTCTGATTTGCAGAGTAATCCGATGCTCATTAATTGACTTTCGAAGCGATTCTGCAATATTTTTTGGTATTGACGGTCGTGAATTATCCTGTTACTATTCTCAGAGCACTGGTTAAGCAAAAGACTCACAAATTTTAGGGAAAAATTATGTCAGAAGAAACTGGAGGCAAGGAACTAGCCCCATTAACTGAATTTGAGGTGCTGGAACAGGTCGATGACCAAGCAATTGTGCAGATGATGACCGGTCAAGCCATCAAGGATTACGTTTACTCTTTCAAGCAAGGTGGAAAAACAGTTGAAGGTCTGACTTTAGCTGGCATTAATGAAGCTGCCAATAGACGTGGAGGTATCGAGGTCGAAAGCCTGGAATTCGAGGAAAAAGAGAAAAGTTGGTTGGCAATTGTTAAAGCCACTGACACAATCACTGGCTCCAGCCGTTTTGGAGCTTCGGAGCAGAGTAAAGCAATGGGATCCCGGACGGATCCACACGCTTTTACTAAGGCTATTCATAAAGCCCAAAGAAATGCTATCAAGCAGTTATTACCAGTACCAATTATTAAAGAGGTATTGAATTTTTATCTGCATCGTCAACACGAAACTAAGCACATTTCAGTTTTCTCTGATTCGAACGATGACCAATTGAGTAATGCTCAAAAAGCGGCTTTTGCTCTAGCAACAAAGTTAAAGGATAAACTAGAACAAAAAAATATCTCTCAGGCCGATTTTTGGTCTTACGTTAAAACTAGATTTGGAGTGGAATCTCGGAATCAAATGAGCGAAGTTGATTGGACTACGTTAGCTGCCGAACTGACCGCAGCTTCCTCCAGAAGCGAACTATTCCAAGAATTTATAAAAAAGATCAAAAAACTTCAGGCAGCAGCAAAGGAAAGCGAAGTTGCCAACCCAAATACCGCATCGACTGAACCAGATTCCCCAGTGGTTGAAGCAGTGCCAACAGAACCAGTACAACCCAAATCAGCCGACCGTTCAAAGGCCCTACCTTTCTAATCAAAGTTATCTGGGTTTGTTATGGTAACAACCCATAGGGAAACAAACGACAAAACCGCTTTTCAGTTTCTCAGCCACTTTCAACGTTTGGAAAAAAAACATTATTTCACTCTTAGCGTAACCTGCATATATTTTTTCATATCCCTTTTTGCGACCTACCATCACGAAATGTGGCGAGACGAAATTCAAGCCTGGCTTTTGGCTCGGGATAGCAGCAGTCTTTTTGACTTGTTGAAACACATGAAATATGAAGGCCATCCTGTTTTATGGCATCTAATTTTAATGCCAGTTACTCGGTTTTCTCAGTCTCCAATAGGAATGCAAATTGTCCATCTGATAATAGCTACAACGACTGTTTATCTGATCGCCCAATATTCGCCTTTTACTCCATGGCAGAAATTTTTTTTCGCCTTTGGCTATTATTCTCTGTACGAATATGGCATTGTCTGTCGTAACTACGCTATTGGTTTACTGCTAGTTGTAGTAATCTGCATTCTACTAGAACAGCGTTATCAACATCCAATTTGGTTAGGGGGGACTCTTTTTCTCCTCAGTCATACCAGCGTTCACGCATTGATTTTAGTTATTGGCGCAACACTGGGTTTGGGGGTGGATTATTTGCTAGTTCGTCGAGAAATCAAGAACCATCGGGTTTACCTCGGTTTTGGACTAATTGCTGTCGGAATTGTAACAGCCATACTTCAAATTAAACCCCCGGATGATACTGGGTTTGCCGTTGGTTGGTATTTCAAATTCGATCTCAAACGTGTATACAACTCCCTTCACCTACTTCCCAGAGCCTTTTTTCCTGTTCCTAATGAAGGAATTCATTTTTGGGGATCCGAGTTGCTAATGAAGTTCAATTGGTTTAAAGAATCTAAGTTGCAAATTGCTCTATTGATTCTAGCAGTTACCATCGCTGCTAGTTTATCCCGTCCTGGCGCTTTGTTGATTTATCTTTCCAGCACCTTTGGTTTACTAGCTTTCTTTTACGTCAAGTATCAAGGTTCGATCCGGCACCACGGTTTCTTGTTTATTACTTTTTTACTGACTATTTGGGGAGGGAAACACTTTAAATCCTACTTTCGATGGCCCAAACTTTTCCAATCCTATGCTCAGGTTAGCCTGAATTTTCTTTTGACCGGCCTATTGTTGATACATGCAATCGGTGGATTAAGAGCAGTTGCTAATGATATTAGATACCCATTCTCTTATGGCAAACTGACAGCGGAGTTTATCAAAGCCAAGAAATTAGATGAATTACCGATTATTGGTGATGTCGATTTTGCTGCCAGTACAGTAGTGGGTTATTTAGAAAAAGGATCAATTTACTATATGCGGGGCAATCGAGAAGGATCATTTGTCCGTTGGGATAAAAAACGGACACACAACGTTAATGACCACCAAGTCTTAGAAAAGGCTAAAAAAATCAGTGATGAAACTGAAAGCGATGTACTACTGATCCTCAATCGTCTTCTATCTACTGATTTTATAAAAAAATACCCTGTCAAAAAACTAGTTGGGTTTACCGGTTCTACGATCGGCGATGAAGGTTTTCATCTGTATCGTTACCAAATTCGGTCTTCAAAATAACCCTAGAATTACCAATTCAACCCAACACCGCCACAATTGGACTAACGTCGGATTAAATTGGATAAGCCCTTGACTGGGCAATTATTCATATTCTGACGATTTGATTCGGCCCCAAGTCATAGTTAACTTATCTTTAGCTTCCACGGTGAAGGGGTTGTCCAGATCTTTAAAGTATTCAAAGTGAGAGGTCAGCTCACCACCAGCACCATCAGCAATACCAGCGTATATACCGACTTGCAATGGATCCTTCAGTTTTAACTCATGTTCACCAACGAATTTCCATTTATCGCTTTCTTTTAACTTGAACCAAGTACTAAACTTATCCTTTTGGCGTTGCATCCGCATATACATCGGCAAAGCACCTTGCTTAACTCTACCGTAAGCAGCTACTTCACCAACCAACCCGGGCTGATTGTCTCTCTCTCTAGCTTGATATTGCAAAACGGCATTCTGGTCCCCACCGCCACGTCCCCACAACTTTAGCGTTACCCAATCAGGTGTTCTGCCTTTTGGATCTTTAGTAGTATGAGACATTGCCACTATTCCCTGAACAGTCGAAACGTTACGATAATCATGGATTAGGTTAGTTTCGATATGAAAGTCGCCAGAATGTTCCTGATACAGGCGGTTAGACTGATCTTCTCCCCAAAGATTACGATTGTGCTCTCCAGCAATCGTTAACCAACCATCTTTGGTTTTACCAATATCCCACTTTTTTGGTTCGTTAGACCACTCCCAATTCGGATTACTCAGTTTATTACCATCAAATGGGTCGCCCAACGAATCGGCCGTTTGACCCAAAATAACAATTGCAAAAAATAGATAGAAAAAGCAAAAAAAACTGCTTAGTATTTTCATTTATTAAAACACTCTTCAATTATAAATAATAATTAATTCATTATACCAACTATTTGATCTTGTTTGGTACGAATCAAGTTAAGGGCTGAACCGGCTCTGATCCAGTCAATCTGTTGATTATTGTAGGTATGGTCCAACAAGATAGTATCTGTTGTTCCATTCTGATGAACGACTTCTAAGATTAGGTGCTTTTCAGGAGCAAAGTCAGCCAAATCAACAAAGTTAAAGGTATCATCCTCTCGGATTTTATTGTAGTCAGCCTCGTTGGTAAAAGTCAATCCCAATAACCCTTGCTTTTTTAAGTTTGTTTCATGTATACGAGCAAAAGATTTGACAATTACTGCACAAACTCCCAAATGCCTTGGTTCCATAGCCGCATGTTCTCTGGAGCTACCTTCACCATAGTTATGATCGCCAACGACAATTGATGGTACGCCAACTGCTTTATAGGCTCGTGCTACATTTGGCACTTCATCAATGGAACCGTTGAGCTGATTTCGAACTTGGTTGGTTTCTCCATTAAAAGCGTTAACAGCACCAATTAGGCAGTTGTTACTGATATTGTCTAAATGTCCTCTAAAACGTAACCAAGGGCCTGCCATCGATATATGATCAGTGGTGCATTTGCCTTGGGCTTTAATAAGCAGTTTAGCTCCTATGATATTCTGGCCATTCCAAGCAGGAAATGGAGTTAGTAACTGCAGGCGTTCAGAGTTCGGTTTCACTACGACTTCAATACTACTACCATCTTCGGCGGGGGCTTGATAACCATTTTCTTCTACAGCAAAACCAGCACATGGTAATTCTGAACCAGAAGGTTCGTCTAACTTAACTTTTTGGCCACTTTGTCCAATCAGTTCGTCAGAGATAGGATTAAAGTCTAATCGACCGGAAATTGCTACCGCTGCTACCATTTCAGGTGAAGCAACAAAAGCATGAGTGTTAGGGTTCCCATCTGCACGTTTAGCGAAGTTACGGTTGAATGAGTGAACGATCGAGTTTTTCTCCTCTTTTTCGGCCCCTTTTCTATCCCATTGACCAATACAAGGCCCACAAGCATTGGTAAAGATTCGGGTGGATTCAAATTTGTTGAAAGTGTCTAACAAACCATCTCTTTCGGCCGTATAACGTACTTGTTCCGATCCAGGATTTATGCCCAAAATAGCTTTGGGTTCGACACCTTTTCGGATAGCATCTTCAACTATCGAAGCCGCTCGTGTCAAATCTTCATAGGATGAGTTGGTACATGAACCTATTAACGCCCACTCAACATCCAAAGGCCAATCATTGGATATAGCTTTTTCTTTCATTTCAGACACAGGCGTTGCTAAATCTGGTGTAAATGGCCCGTTTAGATGAGGCGTTAATTCTGACAGGTTAATTTCGATTACTTGGTCAAAATACTGATCCGGATTTGCATAAACTTCTTTGTCACCAGTCAGATGTTCCTTGATAACATTAGCATGGTCAGCCACATTATCCCGACCAGTAGCACGCAGATAGCGCTCCATACTAGCATCATAACCGAACGTAGAGGTTGTCGCACCAATCTCAGCGCCCATGTTGCAGATAGTCCCCTTACCAGTGGCCGATAAACTTTTTGCACCTTCACCAAAATACTCAACAACGCAGCCAGTACCGCCTTTGACGGTCAAAATTCCAGCAACTTTTAAAATCACATCTTTGGGGGCTGTCCAACCGCTTAACTTACCGGTGAGTTTGATACCAATCAAGTTGGGAAATTTCAATTCCCATGGCATTCCAGCCATGACATCAACCGCATCGGCTCCCCCAACACCAATGGCGACCATACCAAGTCCGCCAGCATTAACAGTATGCGAGTCTGTACCAATCATCATGCCTCCAGGAAAAGCGTAGTTTTCCAGAACAACCTGATGAATAATGCCAGCACCCGGTTTCCAGAAACCTATGCCATACTTGTTGCAAACGGAACTCAGAAAATTAAAGACTTCGCTGTTGGTATTCAAGCTGTCCTGCAAATCTTTATTAGCCCCAATTTTTGCCTGAATTAGGTGGTCTGCGTGAGCTGTGGAAGGAACGGCTGTTTTATCTTTGCCGGCTTGCATGAATTGTAGCAATGCCATTTGTGCTGTGGCATCCTGCATGGCAACTCGATCGGGACCGAAGTCAACGTAGTCTTGACCGCGTTGAAAGGCTCGAGTGATTTTTTCATCCCATAGGTGGGCATACAAAATCTTTTCGGATAATGTCAATGCTTGACCGACGACTTGGCGAGCAGAATTAACCCGTTTTGGAAATTGGTTATACACTTTTTGAATCATCTCAAAATCAAAAGCCATGACATGTGTCTCCTATAATTCTTAGGCTTAATACATGTTACCAATCAAGATTTATTTACTATCGTCATCTGGCTGGTAACTATTATGGTAGCATATTGCGGAGTTGGAAAACAAAACCCAATCACTTAATAGGCTTGACGGTCAGATTCCCTAGTGGTAGGATTTCGGCTCTTATTTAAATAAAGGACAAGCATGATACAAAACACCTACTCTGATCTACAAGATCATATCCGACAGTTGCCAATGCCTACCATTGAAACTTGGCAAAATCAGTACTCTGACAAAGAATATACAATCGACATAACTATTGGTGAGTTTACCGCAATTTGTCCAAAAACAGGCTTACCTGACTTCGCTAAAATTCAAATTTCCTATGTGCCAGATGAGCAATGTGTAGAACTAAAATCGCTAAAAGAATACATGTTCGCTTACAGGGAAATTGGTATTTTCCACGAACATGTAGTCAACAAAATATTGGAAGACTTTGTAAAGGACTGTAAACCTAAAAGGGTTAACATTATAGGCGATTTCAATATCCGAGGTGGAGTCAAAACAATCGTTCGAGCGGCTTATGATCAATTTATGACCGAAAGCGAGTGAACTTCCACCATCCATCATCTGAAACCGTTAATGGTAGTAGCCACTCAGCCATCAAACAAAGCAAAGCCACGAACAATGGCCATTGAAATTTGTCCGTATAGTAGGTATAGGTTTGTTCTTCTATTGCTGAGTTCTTCAGACTAGATAAAGTTTCGTAAAGATCTGTTATTTCTTGGGTCGAGGGAGATAGATGGTAATAAGACCCGCCTGTTAATTGAGCAATTTCTTGCAGAAGATTTTTATTCAATTTGGACACAACTATACTATTTTTTGAATCTCTTTTGTAACCGTACAACTTTCCTTGTTCATCATGAATCGGAATCGGACTACCAACATCCGATCGGCCAATTCCCAAGCAATAAATCCGAATATCGTTTTCTTTTGCAATTTTGGCTGTTTCAACGGCAACTTGGCTATGGTCTTCACCGTCGCTGAAAAAAACAAGTATTTTTTTTCGTTTATCCACTGGTGAGCTAGGGACGATAATTTTTGTTGAAGAATGATTAATGGCCAACTGAATAGCCCGGCTAATTTCGGTCCCACTTCGGGGAATAGTGGTTGAATCAAGAGCCAACAAAAAAGTTTTGACAGTGGAATAATCAGTAGTAAGTGGACACTGAATGTAACTACTACCAGCGAAAGCGATTAAACCAACTCTATCGCCTTCTAATATGCTTAATAGTTGGCTGATTCCTTGCTTGGCTACTTCTAACCGGTTTGGTTTTACGTCTTGGGCTAACATACTCGTTGATAAATCAACAGCAATAAGAATATCAACGCTTGACTGTTTGATCCATTTGGGTTGTTGACCAATTTGCGGGTAGAGACACGCTAACACCAAACTGAAATAAGCGATCACAATTAAGAATTGTGAAAGGCGTTGGCGACCGAAACGTATGTGGCGAGTGAGATATGAAAATTGTTGGCTTAAATAGTGACTCAATTGTCTTTTTTTCCAATCGCCACAAATAAAGAATAATACCACTGGAAAAAGACCAAGCAAAAACCAAAAAGCTGTCGGATTACCAAAGCGAATCCAAGACACAATTACTCATCTACCTTTTGTTGGGCTAGAACCGCGGCCCCTATAATACCGGCATCATCACCCAGTTGAGCGGTTGTAATTTCCACACCACTCATAGCATGTTGGATCGCATACTTTTTAGCAAAATGACGAATCCGTTTAATTACTTCTTCACCAAGAGCTTCAATCAATCCACCACCTAAAATGATGGTTTCAGGATTCAAAAAATTGACAGTTGAAGCAATGCTAATTCCTATGTACTTAGTGGCTTTTTTTATGACTTTGACGGTTGGCTTATCTCCTTGTCGAAAGGCCTTAGCAATGGAACCACTTTTTATAGTATCCAACTGGTTGCCATTCAGTTTAGGAAGAATACTTTCCTCTTTCTGGATCAAAATACGTCTTCGTAATTGTTTTGTAATGGCGGTACGACTGGCGATAGCTTCCAAACAACCTCGGTTTCCACAACCGCATTTTGGACCACCCACTTTGATAATCGTATGTCCAATCTCGCCCGCGGTTGAACTAGATCCATAAAACAACTTACCATCTATAATAATACCACCACCGATTCCGGTACCGACAAAAATACCCACTATGCTTTTTTTCCCTCGGCCAGCACCAAACGCATATTCGCCAAGAGTACCAACGTTAACATCGTTATCCAGATAGGTCAGCAAACCGGTCTTATGCTCTAAACTTTGTTTGAGAGGAACATTGTGCCAACCAAGATTGGGTGCAAAGACGACGATCCCTTCCTCTGATTTTATTGGGCCAGGGGCCCCAATGCCAATAGCAGATATTTTTTGTTTCTCTATTTCGGCTTTCTGAATAACGGAGTCAACTAGGTCGGAAATACGGTCGATAATAGATTGAGTACCTTGTGTAGCGATAGTAGCTGTTTTTTTACGAGAAAGAATTCGTCCGCTATCGTCAATGACGGATGCCAATATTTTGGTGCCGCCCATGTCAATGCCGACTACACACTGGCCGGAGCCTTTTTGTTTCACAATCATCTACCTCTAAAGAATAATTATTAATAAGACAAAAATCTATTGCGGAGGGAACTAGCTAGTCACTAGTATTTGATAACAGCAATTTCTAGCATCAGCCTATTTGTTTGCAATTTTCATTCCCCTGAACATGCATATGATATTATGTCTACTTACCTAAAAAACTAAGGGGAAATAGCTATTTGGACCAGTAAGTTGCTCAATGTATTTGGATCCCACCCAATCAATTCGGTCAGTTATCCAACCAATATCGCGACAAACTTTTGACTTAGGCGATAGAATTTGAACTGGTTGATGTCGGACAACGGAATCGACTACGGCAGAATTAATACGTACTAGCCCATAATTGATGAGCTCTTTATTAAATTGTTTAAGACACGTTTGGTACAGTTGGCCAAATACAGATCTGGCTACTTTCTTTTTCGGGACTTGGTTGATAATCAAACCAATCAGTGCCAAGTCGTTGGATTGGACAATCGACTCAATCACCGTAAGGGTTGTTGAAATAGATGCCGATTCCGGAGTTGCCACGATAATAATTTCATTAAGAGTATGAAGATAGGCTGTCGTTTGCAAAGAGAGACCAGGTGCTGTGTCGATCAAAATTAGGTCATTAGTTAATTCCAGTGGCCGCAATTGATTGACCAACTCTTGAAAGTCATTGTAGGTTAGATTAGCTAATGCTGTTGATGTAGCTCCTGAAACCAAACAAAATCCAAAAGGCGTCTCCAAAATGGCATCCGCCAAGTCTATCCGGCCATCTATCAGGTCGATCAAGTTATAGTTTAATGAAGTTGCCGACAATTCGTGAATATTGCCTAATCCCATGTCGGCATCTAAGATAGTAACTCGCCAGCCTTTTTGAGCATAATGAAAACCGATATTGTACGAGAGAACAGACTTTCCAGTACCGCCTTTACCACTAGCGATACAAATAACGCGTGCCTTAGGTTTACTGAAGGCCGGGCGCTCTTTCGAATCGGAAAGTTGTTGTGTCTGTTTGAGCAACCTCTGAATTACGAGTTTCGTATTATCTAATTCATGTTTTCTATTCATTAATTTAGCAACCGCATTCAAATTAATACTTTTTGGATAAAAAGGTTGTAAATAAGAACCTTAATCATCGTTTTTCTATAAATAGAATCGTTTGATTCTAATTACCTCTTGATTTTGATAAACGGAAAATGAAAACGAGATTCGGGCAAGATTATCCAAGATAAATCTGGCTAAACAAAATCCGTTTTTTCCCAATCTTGTTCGGTTTGGCTAGTTTTTTTCCGTTTGCATAATACACAGAATGTTTTTCTAAATCTAGACCTTAATAATTTCATTCTTAGCTACTTCACGTGCCAATGCAAGGTAGTCCTGAAAGCCAGAACTACGTTTTGCATATTGCGTGATTGGCACTCCGTAACTAACAGCTTCCTCCAGTTTGACATTAGTGCGAATAATCGTTTCATAGAGGAGATCACCAAAGTAGAATTTGATATTCGACAAAACCTCCTTTGCAATCTTTTTGCGTGCGTCAAACATGGTTGCAACCGCTCGAATTTGAAGCGGTTGAGTACGTTTATGGATTATTTTATGGCAAAAACTCAACATTTTGGTAACACCATGCAATGGTAGGAAACTAGTTTCGATCGGCAATATCAACTCGTTACAGCAAAATAAAGCGTTCTCAGTTAAAACCCCTATGTTTGGAGCACAGTCAATCACGACGTAGTCATAGTACAGATCCTGTCGTTCAATGTCCTGTAGGCAAATAGCTAAATGTTCGTGTCGCCGGACCTGACGACTCAACAATTCATTAGCTCGAATCAAACTGTTGTCAGACGCAATGAAATCCAGTTTATCTCCAGCACTTCGGATGAATTCAAAAATACTACCCGCCTCTAATCCAGCGATCATCAGTTCAGGTACAACAGTATTTAGATCCTTTTCTAGAACTTGACTAATACCAACAGTTGCATATGCTTGTGGATCAAAATCGACCAACAATGTTTTATTCCCTTGGTGCGCTAAACATGCACTCAAGTTAATGGCAGTGGTAGTTTTGCCACAACCGCCTTTTTGGTGAGCAATTGCAATCACATACATGGTAGATTAACGTTTTTTATAGGGC
>CAYVHK010000037.1:0-28596 GCA_964451145.1 uncultured bacterium
CTCGTGGTGGACATACTGCACTCTGGACCGGTAGTGAAATGATTATTTGGGGGGGGCTTGATCAAAATGATTATTTGAGCTCTGGAGGACGTTACGACCCACAACAGGATCAATGGACTTCAACTAGCCAACAGAACGTTCCATCAGCTCGTGGTGGACATACTGCACTCTGGACCGGTAGTGAAATGATTATTTGGGGGGGAAAAAATAAGGATGATCAAACACTAAATGGAGCAAAATATAAGCTAACCGGCGACAAATGGTCGCGATTATCTACAAATCTGATTGAAATCGGTCAATTTTTACACACTGCTGTTTGGACGGGCAGTGAGATGATTGTCTGGGGTGGATATGTTGATAATGAGAGGATGACAGCCTCTGGTGCTAGTTATGTTCCAGCCACTGATTACTGGCAACCGATTACATCTAGCATAGAACCTAGAAGCGGTCATACTGCTATCTGGACTGGTAGTGAGATGATTGTTTGGGCTGGTGTCGGCCGAGACAACTATTTGAACACAGGAGGTCGATATATTCCATTCACAGACTATTGGCAATCAACTTCACAAGATCAAGCACCATCACCCCGTTTTGGCCATACAGCCATCTGGACTGGTAGTGAAATGATCATCTGGGGTGGATACGAAGCTAATGGTAAATTGGCTGAAGACGGTCAGATGTATAATCCAGAAACGGATATTTGGAGCAACTTGCCGAAAGATCGTAGACCCGAAGGTAAAATCCTAAATAGTTTAGTCTGGACAGGTAGTCAGATCATCGTTTGGGGAGGATCTGATGGTCAAAAACTCCTAAACTCAGGACGACAATTTAAGATTGGAAAATACATTCACTGATTGCCTAGTCGCTGCTTCTGATTTTTTTCAGCATACTTTGAGCCTGCTGATGGTTGGGCTCAATACTTAAAATCGTCTCGTACGCTGCTGTAGCCTTTTTATGCGCTCCCAACTGAAAAAAAATCAAGCCTAATGCACCGTGAGCGTGAGTATGATTGGGATTGAGCGATATCAGATAATTGAAATAGGATTTTGCTTCGTCCAATTCTCCTTTTTTTAGCGCCATTAGCCCAATTCGATAAATGGCTTTTTCATCTTCCGGTTCAAATTTGATAATCTTTCTATACTGTTCTAGTGCCACCTGATACATTCTTTCTTTCCAATAAACCTGGGCCAGCTGGCGACGGTAAGAAGTATTAGATGGTATTAAGTTGATGGCCTTTTGGTGACTGGCGATAGCTCGTTTGGGCTGGTCGTGTTGCGCATAGATTAAGCCTAAATAGTAATGACATTGAGCCCGTAGTTCCTGAAGATCAGTTTTTTGCCCATCATTTTCTAAACGAGTTTGCAAAGCCAATGCACTCTCTAAAGTAGTGGTTGCTGTTGCATACTGTTCTATATGGTACAAACAAATACCATAGTTGAGCCATATTTCCGGATCGTTGTCAGACACTGAAATTACCGTTGAAAATTCCTTAGCTGCCCGTTGGAATAACTGTTGCTTCATATATCGATTTGCTCGCTCGATAAACCAGCGAGAACTAAGCCCCAAATCCGTAATTGACTCCCAAATCGGATCTTCTATTTCTTGATATTGAACGGGAGAAGTAGTATATATCCGATAACGATTAGCAGACTCAAAATCGCCCTGTGCAAAATAAGCCTGAATGAGTTTGGTTCGAGCTTCATTTTGGTTAGGGTTATATTTTAGTGCCATTTTCAGTTGTTGACTTGCTTGTTCAAACTGCCCTTCCGAAAATGCTAATTCTCCCGACCAGAGATAGGCTAGTGGGTTTGAAGGGGCCAACTGTTTTAATTTTTCAATTTTTCTCTTTGCCGTTTCTACTTCTCCTGTGCGACGAAGGGATTGAACTAAATATATATAACCAGGCGCATATTGAGGAGCAATTTCAATTGCTCGACTCAATGCTTTGACGGCTTTTTTGGGATGTGTGGTATAAGTGAGCCGACCCAACAGATATAACCAGCGGAAATTCTGGTCATCAAATTGAGTTGCATGCTGATAACAAACTAAGGCTTCGGATGACCACCCGTGTATATGATAAATGCTAGCTAAATGCCCCCAAGCGCTTCCCAACGACTTGGAGCTTGAGTGGGTATCTTGCTGAAGCTGATCAAGTTCGGACCGAGCAGAAGCGACAAGTTTTTTCAGTCTTTGGTTTGGAGTCTGGGACAATTCGTCGGGTAAAGGAATAGGAACAGCTTCGGCAATGGACCAAAAAAGGAATAGATAAATTGCGAGAAATAAAAAGGATAGGTGGCTCAAAACGGCTGGCCATTCCCTTGCAGAATAGTAACTTGCTGGTTCAGTTTATCGATGATAAATTGTTCGCGTTGACCATCAGGCCAAGTTATGTCTAACGAGCGAATATACCTAATATCTCCTAAACCAAAATGCAATCGACAATCATTACTGCTAAGATAGCTATAACTCGCTAAGACTTGCCCAACAAAATGCCTTTTATCAGTTATTACAGTTACCTTAGCTCCTATGGCTGGTCGATTATGGGTAATCGCCTGAACGGTCAACCAACTGTTTGTTTTAGGAGACTGATTTTGAAAAACTCGAGGTGGTTGACCCAATCGGTCTAACACTAGGTCTAGATCTCCATCATTATCGATATCTCCACAAGCAAGTCCTCGGTTGATCTCAACAGTAGAGCAGAAGGACTCAGTTTCCAAATTAGCTTCAGTGAAAATACCGGTACCATCGTTTTGAAATAGCAGGTTAGGTTCGGCATAAGCATTCCAAAACTGGCTTAACCGAGCCTTTGGCAAAACTGGTCCTTTTTTGACTCGACCGTTTGCGACAGCTAAATCGAGGTCTCCATCATTATCAAAATCGAGAAATGCGCAACCGAAACCGGTAAAGGGCGAATCGATACCATTAAATCCTGTAGTATCGGTACTATCCATGAAAATAGAGTACTCAGTGGCTAGATATAGAGTGTTGGTCTCACCAGTCAAGTGGGTTAGGAGTAAGTCGAGATGTTGGTCTTGGTTCACATCACCAATGGCCACGCCCATACTACCCTCAGGTTGTCCATAGGCATTGAAAGCCAAACCATATAAAATGGCTTGATCCTGAAACTGTCCGTTATTGAGATTGACCCACAACTGATTGGCTTGACCGTCATTAGCAACATAGAAATCGATGAGACCATCGCTGGTGAAATCGGCGCAAACAACCCCCAAACCTCGGGCTGGCTTGTCAATACCAACATTAGTTGAAACTTCAATAAAAGTACCATCCCCCTGATTTTGGTATAACCGGTCGGGAGCAGGATCAAATATACGTGGATTGCAATAGTCCGGCAAACTATGATCCCCATAACAAATTCGAGTTTCATCATGCTGAACATAACCTACGACATACAAGTCCAAATCGTTATCTTGATCATAATCGACAAAAGCGGCAGACGTACCCCACAAAGATTGGGTTAATGTGCCAAATGTATTGGTGGTAGCCTCGGTAAAAGTACCATCCCCATTATTGTGATAAAAAGCATCTGCACCTAGATTGGTAACGTAAACATCCAAATAACCATCATTGTCGACATCCCCAATAGCAACACCTTGGCCATAGCCTTCATCTCCAAGATGACTTTGATCGGTGACATCGATAAATATCCCATCTGGTTGTTGTTGAAATAATCGGTTCTTAGTTTTGGTGTCGATTTGGCGAGGGGGAGAGAAACAAATTTGAAGAATATCCAAGTCACCATCGTTATCATAATCAAAGACGGCAACGCCACCGCCAATAATTTCTGGTAAAGTATACGTTCCGTCCGGCCATTTAAAAGATTCTGATTGTAGCCCCACACGATCGGTAATCTCAGTAAAAAAAGGTTGGATGCTCAGACTTTGCCCGATTAAAGGCAACGGCCAAATAAAGGCTACTATAGCCAATAAACAAGCGCAGTTATTTAGCACATTTTCCCTGTGTAGGCTAAAAATTAAGACAGAATTCAGATGTCGTGTGAACCTAGACACCATCGGCGCGGAGGCGAACTAAACTAAAGGTTTCAGCGGGACTATTAGGGACAATGAGTGCTGAGTGATAGACTTGCAATCGAATCAAATAGAAACCATCAGATAGCCCTTCAGTGTTCCAATTTCCCAACTGATAATCCGTGGAATGATTGTCGACTATCCCTTGTCCTTGGCTTATCAGTTGGAAGTCTCCAGAACCTAGGGAGGCAATCGCCAACTGCCACCGATTAACAGATTTACCATTTACCTGTCCCAAAATGGTGATGTTGCCGTTGACAGTAGAAAATGGTAATGGTGATTTCAGCTCAGCTTTGATGTCGTTCTGCAAAACAATAGGCTGACTTTCAGCATAACCGGTGGAAATATCTAAGACAATGGATTCTGCAGTCGAATAAACTGACTGACCATTGCCACCAATAGCGTAGAGACGATCTGCCACTAGACCACTTCCACCGTAGGTTCTTCCAACATGCAAAGGGGTGAATAGTTGCCACTTAGATTTAATCAACTTGCCGGAGGGTTGTAGAATTTTTATTACTTCAATGCAAGTAGCAGATTCAACAGCTTCGGTTTGAGACTGGTCCGTTTGATTTGGGATATCGATTTGTGTTCCACCAATGGCATAGATATGATTAAGCGAAGAATGCGATACTGCTGTTAGGCCGTAACGTGGCTTTTTCAGGTTTGCCACAGTTTCCCACTTGTTGCTTAATGGTTGATAAACCAGCGTACTATTTAAAGTTTGTTTATTCAGACCACCAATGACATAGATTTTTCCATTTAACTCAGTCACACCCATGCTATGTCTTGGTTGAGGAAGCGGTTGGCCAGTTATCCACTGATCGGTTTTAGGGTCATAAATTTCGACGATGGACAACGATCTGCCATTATGTCCACCGATAGCGTAGATTAGCCCATCAACTACCGCTAAACCCAGTGCTCTTCTCGGTGTTGGCATCGGTTGTTTTGAGAACCACCGATTCAAACGTATGTCATATGCTTCGACCACTGCTAAATCGCCATTCCTTCCTAACCCGCCGATGGCATAGATCATTTCACCAATTGTTACTGAAGCTAAATGTTGACGAGGGGTAGGCATAGCATCAATTTTATACCATCCCTCCGACGACACATCATAAAATTCGGCACTGGCTGTCAAACGACAACCATTCCAACCACCGAAAGTATAAAGTCGTCCTTGATGAGTAGTTATGGAATGACCTTGTCTGGGAACTCGCATTGCCGACATCTCCAACCAATCTGAATTAGTGTTCTTGAGGTAAGTTGGAACTCGAATTTGCAACTGTGGTACTGCTGTTCGCAAAGTGGCTACTTGTTGCGTCTGCCAAGCAAAAACACCACGCTGGCGATCAACTTTGATTGGTAGGCCAAAATCAGATGGACTATGCTTAATTGATTTCAGCGGTATCCGTTGCCAAGATTGGCCGCTGTCGAGACTGTATTCCCAATTGCCCGTCTGTAGCTTGTGATGAGTGGGAAGAGTATAATATACTAAGATACCTCCCACATTTCCTTGTACTAAATCAATATCCAGTTTGACCGAATCGGTTGAATCTGAGGGGGCTGATGCGACGAAAAGTAGTGGTAACAGTCCTAACGTGATCATCAATGCTACCATTAAAAACTGTTTTTTTTGCATCTTCACCCTTTATTTTGAATTTTAAACTGTGTAAAATGTACGAATTCTTAGCCGACTCATAATGAATCTTAATTGATTGCCTTGATCACTGTGCCAAACTTTTTCCCCAAGATTTCCATACCAGTTGAAACTGTTCCCTGCACCAATACTGTTTCGTTCCGCTTAGGAATTTGGCTGGAGGAAATAACCCAAATTTGGCCACTGTTATCCTGAATCTGATAAATTCCCGTTTGAAGTCCGGGGATTGTCAGCGTTTCTGTTACTTTACCGCGTACCGTAACCGGCTGGTCTTTATATTGGTCGATATTTTGTTGAACAGTAGCGATTTTGCTGACACAACCAGAGACAAAAAACAGCTGTATTAAAAAAACAATACCTAAAAAGTAAATGAGTCTTGTTGACATATTGGTCTTTTTTTAACTGAGACGTGAGAAAAAATCAGGCTTGCCTCTATATTCGGTTTTATTTCGTAACAACGCACCAGCTCCAGATCCATTACTTTTTTTATTATTACCTCCAGCAGTCGTAACATAGATATCGGTGTAGTCATTACCACCAAAAATGGCACTCGAAACCTTAGCTACTGGCAACTCAATTTTCCGTTCTAAATTACCATTAAGGTCAAAACGGAATAGACCATGCCCATCCCAACGTGCAGACCAAACATAGCCTTCTTGGTCAACAGTCATACCGTCAGGTACACCTTCACCGTCCGGAGTTTTAACGAATACTTTTTGGTTGTTAATATGGCCTGTCTCTTGGTCGTAATCGAAGAGATAAATCTCCCGTTTCGCTGAATCGGTGTAGTACATTTGTTGTAGGTCAGTGGTAAATCCCATGCCATTGGAACAACCAATTCCGTCTAAGATGGGTTGAATCGAACCATCCGTTTCTAAACGATATAGAGTACCTAATCGTCCTTCTTGTGGCATAGTGCCACAAAACACGCGACCTGTAGGGTCAGCCATTACATCGTTGAAGCGGGAATCTTTCTCATCTGGAATTTCGTCGATGACGTAGTCAATTCGGTCACCTCGCAAAAACCCAATAGCTCCCCGTGCCATAAAGAGTAGTAGCGACCCATCAGGTTGAATGGTAAAACCACCCACATCCTCACTATGAGTGAAAAAATTCTCGTGCTGGCCTGTACTCGGATCATAACGAAATAAGCGGCCACTTGGAATATCTAGCCAGTAAACTTTCTTCTCCAACGGATGCCACATCGGGTTTTCACCAGTGATACATTCGTAATCTGCAATTTGTTCAATCATTGGGGATGACTCCTTTGGCTAAGGACATTTATGTAGTTTAATTTAAATCCTAACATGGGGCACATAAGCTTTTGCAATTCTGGAATCATAACCTCTGATTGTAGCTTGATTGCTTAATTCCGTCAATAGTCATAATTTATCCTCAGTATACTTCTTTACCTATTGACAACCTAAGTTTACGAGAATGTTTCTGAGGTAATTGACCGATCATATAGAGATAAAAAACGATCAAATTGAAAACAAAATGCCATCTGATGGTAGGGCTGTCAAGAGAAGACTTATACTCTAGTTGACAGCAAATATTTTAAGGATATAAAATAAGTGATCTAAAAGGAGATATCACTTCGTCCATTATCTGCAATAAATAATAGAATAAGTGATATCTCCTTACAACATAATTCACCATTCTAATCAAGTTTAGCTGAACTTGATTGGAAACTTGGCAACCATCTCAAGTTTCGTTGTTCAGTTCTTGAAAGCTGTGATAACCGAATAGAAAAAACGATCCTCATTAGGAAAGTAACAATAATGATCTGATTAACAATCATCGGAGCGATAGAAATCAAATGATGAAGCGATTAAAAACAAAAACTTGGCTTTGCTAGAAGTAGTAATGAGAAGAAAAATCGGTATGGTGCCCCGAAAAAAAATTTCTGATAAGGACTAGAGATTTAATGATTATTGACTGTCACACCCATGCTTGGAGAAAGTGGCCCTATAACCCTCCTGTACCTGATCATAACAGCCGTGGACGAGTTGAACAACTGCTGTGGGAAATGGATAAAAACAAGGTTGATCAGGCGGTGTTGGTCTGTGCTAGAATTGAACACAATCCGGACAATAACGATTATGCCTATGATTGTGTTCAGAAATATCCCGATCGACTGATTCAATTCGCTGATGTTGATTGTTCTTGGACTACAACTTATCATCAGGCAGGGGCCGCTCAACGGTTATCAGAATCAGTCGATCGTTACGATTTAGTAGGTTTTACTCACTATTTACGTAGCGATTACGACTGGTTTGCTTCCATCGAAGGTGTGAATTTTTTTCAAACTGCAGCTGAACTGAACTTGATTGCCAGTTTAGCATTGGGAGCTAGCTGGCAGCCGTTTTTACGTCAACTGGCGAAACGTTTCCCCTCAGTGATTTTTCTCTGTCATCACATGGGCGGAGCTAAAGCCCGCGCTACACCTCCCTATCCTGACTTCGATCAAATTCTAAAATCAGCTGAACTGCCAAACATATATATTAAGCTATCGGGCTTCCATTATGTTTCTTCAATTTCTTGGGATTACCCCTATCCCGATACATTGTGGATGGTAAAAAAATTGTACCAATACTATGGTCCTGAAAGACTTTGCTGGGGTTCTGATTATCCGCCCGTCCGTTCCCATATGACATATCAACAGTCTTTTGAAATGGTGAGAAAACATTGCCATTTTTTTTCGAAGAACGATCTTAATCTAATTCTAGGGGAAAATATGCAGCGCATATTAGGTCAAGCAGGTAAATAAATTGGTAATCGTACTGATGTATTCCCCCTTCCCAAAATTTCGCTCAGTTAATGTGAAACTTCAATTACTCCATCAAGTGTGTCTATCTTTTAAAAGACATTTACCTATCCTATTTGTTGATATTCAACTGTTGTGACATTTTTCACTTAAAACATAACAGATTCAAATAGACAACTTGCTCAGACTATTTTATAATTGGCCAGACTTTCTACAACCCAAATAAGGATTTTTCAACAAATGAACCGACCTAATATACTATGGATTTTTATTGAGGATATGAATGATTGGATGGGTTGTTACGGCCATTCTGTAGTGCAAACACCAAATATCGATCGCCTGTGCTCAGCAGGTATTCGTTTTGACCGAGCTTATATGCCGGCCGGCGTCTGCTCGCCTTCTCGATCAGCAGTAATTACCGGTATGTATCAAACGACTATTGGTGCGCATCACCACCGCAGTTCGCGCGCTAATTTTCGAGGGCAAAACCTAGGCAACTACGATGCCATTAATCTGCCCGAAGGGATATTAACTATTCCTGAGCGATTTCGTAATGACGGCTATTATACTTTTATCGAAGGCAAAACTGACTATAACTTCGTTTTTCGCAGTGAAGACTTGTACCACCACAACAATGGTAAGATGGGCTTTAAAGGAGCTAGGGACGGTAGCGACTGGTCCGGATGTCCAAATGGGCAACCGTTTTTCGGGCAAATTCACTTAACTGGTGGAAAACAGTTTGGTAATCAAGACCTAAAACGAGGCGTTGATGTCTCAACTGTTGAGGTTCCTCCCTACTATCCTGATCATCCGGTCATTCGCGACGAAATCGCTCTACACTACGATTGTGTGTCTCATACCGATAACGAAGTCGGACAAATTTTGTCCCGTTTAACCGAAGACGGTTTATTGAACAATACCATCATTTTTCTGTTCAGCGACCACGGAATGCGACTCCCTAGACACAAACAATTTATCTATCAAGGTGGGCATAAAGTACCTTTCATTTTAGCGGATATGAGCTCGTCGGTTTCGAACTACATAAAAACCAATACTGTTCGGTCAGATTTAGTGAGTGGCATCGATATCGGTGCCACTTCCCTTGGTTTAGCTAATATTGAGATACCCCACCAAATGGAAGGCCAAAACTTGTTGACTGAAAATTTTGAACCCAGACAATTTGTAGTGGCAGCCAAAGATCGTTGTGACTACACGATAGACCGAATTCGGGCAATACGAACGCAAAACTATGGGTATCTGCGAAATTTCCTGACTGATCGTCCGTATATGCAACCACAATATCGAGATGGTTCTAGCTACATGACCTTGTTACATCAGATGTATACTAGGGGGGAATTAAATGAAATCCAGTCGGCGTTTTGGCAACAGAAGAGACCGGCTGAAGAACTATACGATTTGGATAGAGACCCACATGAAACCATCAACTTGGTCGATGATCCGGCTTACGCTTCGGTTTTGGTGGAACATCGACGCTTATTAACTAATTGGATAAAAGAAAGCGATGATCAAGGACAATACCCCGAAACAGAGACCGGCTTACTTTGTGTACTAAAGCGATGGGGAGATAAATGCGTAAACCCAGAATATGAAATGCTGAAAAGGGGATAATTTATGCTCAAACAAGCTAATATCCAAAAAGAAAAAACCCAATTCATCAGTCAAACCTATCAGACTGATGAAATCTTATTTCGCCAATCCGAATTCGGTGATGCGGCTTACATAATCCGGTCGGGTCGCGTTGAAATTTATCTTGAAGAGCAGGGTGGTATAGTTCCGCTGGCTACTTTTGGTAAAGGCGACATCTTTGGCGAAATGTTTCTGTTCGGTGGTAAATCTCAAAAGCGTACAGCATCTTGTCGGGCCTTGGAAAAGACAGAAGTGATAAATATTGGTCGCAACCAATTGCTAGCCATGCTAAAAGACGTCGACCCAATCTTGAAACATCTTATTGTATCTTTGGTTAATCGGCTAAAAAAAATGAATGCCAAAGTGTCTAGACTAGATGCAAAACACTTTCACCAGCTCGGCGACCAACACACAGGAGAAATTGAGTCGTAGCAAAGTAGTTAATTATTCCAGAGGATAAGATTGAGAAAAATAGGATCAGACGAAGTGTAGTTGAGCATATAGTGGAAAAATGAAATACGGGAATTTCAGAGACGGTAATTGATGAAAAGATCTTTTGTCAAATATCTAATAAAATTGAAGTGGTCGTCGGATTGCCCCACGCTATCTAACAACTAAGGGTAAAAAACTGTTCCGTTCTTGAATACAGAGCCACAAACCAGCCATTTACCCGATACAATTTTCGACCTTTAGTTTCTTAAGCGTAATGATAATCTGGATTGCGGCCAGTAATAGCAAGTCCTTGTTAGAAAAGGCGATATTTAAATACTTACATATCGCCTTTCCTACATTTCAAATATATTGATCTCATTTTTAATATTGGGAATCAAACCAGTCGTCTAAACTGATTTTAGATACACAACGAAACCCAACGTTGGTTGGTGTGTCAGTGGGATGATCGCTATCCCGACTAGTAATTCGTAAATGGTATAGGAAATTATACCAAGACCCGCCCCGTAAAACTTTGGTGACTTGACTTTTATCTCGCCAATCTTCACACCATTCCCAAACATTCCCAGCCATGTCGTATAATCCATAACCATTAGGAGCGAAACTTCCCACAGGTGATGGTTTCTTTTTCCAATGATCCGTGCCACCGATCCCACGGAAATTGGCGTGCGATCGAGCGAGTTTTTTATCATTTCCCCATAGATAGGTTGTATTCACTAAACCTCCTCGTGCTGCGTGTTCCCATTCTGCTTCAGTAGGTAGCGATTTGCCGGCCCATTTGGCGTAAGCTGTTGCTTCATGCCAAGAGACCGAAACCATCGGGTGATTGTCAGTAGGCGAATAGTACTCAATACGTTGCCAGCGATAACTGTCAAATGGATAATTAGTCTCAGCTAAGAATTTTTGAAACTGACCAACTGTTACTTCAGTTGCATCCATATAGAACGAATCTAATTTATCGTCTCGGCTCGGAATTAGAACCATCACCTTTCTGGGTTGAGCATAAGTTTTTGTCGTTTCTGATTCTGCTATTGTGGCCTTTGGTTGTAGTGGATGTGAGCGTAATCTTGGAACAATTTGTGTTTTGTAAAGAACAACTGATAGAAATAGTGTTACAATCACTTTATGTAACATCAGGGTTGTACCCAATTTTGTCGTGGTTTGGTCTGATTTACTAATCAAGTTTTACCATAAAGGATTTAAGTTAGTTGGAGATATAGATACTTGACAAAAAGACAAGTGAATGGTAAGCTGTGGGCAGTTTTTTGTCAAGCGAGGCTGGATTGAAATGGACGCGTCATTAACCAACTTAACTGGGGTTCGGAACTTTTCTTCCCTGACACGAAATCGAAGCCGGCAATCAATTACCAATGTGCGTCGTGAAGCTGATTTGGCTGTTAACCAGCCTGGTGAGCGCGACACTAACTCAGCCACCCTTCAATCTCAGTCTCAAGTTGCCAGTGCTCGTCAAACCCAATTTTCGACTGATTCCTATACAGCTTCTGGTTTTAATCGCCAAACCCGCGACCAAGGTCTACTGATACAACCGTTGTCTTCGGGATCTCAACAGGCGCGTCGGGGGCGGAGGCTGAAAGATGCTAACCAGCCTCTATCTAAAATATCTTCGGCGGAAGAGTTGGAAGGAATCCTAAAACAAATCGGCCAAACTAATCAAGACTTACAGTCTGAATTTGAGACTTTAGATCGTTTAATGGTAGGACTGCAGGATCAATTAGACAATTTCGATGCAGATGACTATAAAGATGCTTTTTTGGATTCAACGTTAGTTCGAATTGATAGCCTAATTGTTAACCTAGAACGCCTATTACCTCGGGTGGGTGTCCGTGATCAATTGGTTATGGAACTGCAAAACCAGTTGGCCCGTTATAGTCATTTTAGTGGCCAACAGCCGTCCACAACAACAATTAATAATCAAATGGCGCAATCTGAAAGGTTTCAGCTTTCAGCTGATCAGGCTGAAGATGTCGGAGTCTTGCAGCCCCAGACTTTCACTGGGGAAACGAATTCACTAGCGTCCTCGGTAGATGCTACATCGACTACGATTACACTAAACTACTCACCAACTGATTTTCCAACTTCTGGAGTCGCTTATCTGGGTAATGAACGTATATCTTACGCCGGAAAAAACAATGCTAACAAGCAATTAACCGGGATTACTCGTGGTTATGGGACTCGACCCAGTAGCCATTCTGCATCGGAACAGGTTGTTACCGAACAACAAGCTTTGGCTTCATCAATCGGTGTTACCGAAAATAAAGTAGCTCGAGAAAACCGATTGGCTGCCAGCGAAGAACTCCGGTTGCTAGATCGAGAATTTGGTGATTATCGTCATATTGACGCTTTAATTACGGATATTGGTAATTATGATCCAAATCAACCGAAAAACCAGTCTAAATTAGACGATGATACAGTTGAAAGTCGAGACAAACTGGTGCTACGGATCGGTCTGGTTGATCGTTTGTTATTAGAGTTAAGAGATATTCCGCTGACAGAACCTACCGCTACTGACCCTTTAAAAAAGGAGCCAGTCGTTACAACTAGTCTAAACTTAGAACATGTTTTGGCTGACGATTCGGTGCTAACCTACAGTGATAGCTTAGGGTCTCGCCTTGGCATTTTAGACCAACAGCTAGAAGAACTCAGTAACATTACTTTTCCAACTGAAGATGAAACGCCAGTTACGTTTGATGGTCCGGCTCGTCGTTATGTTATCGATTCCAGTAATCGCGTACAACTTGGCAACCCAATTGGTATTCGAATTACCCAAGAATCAGCTGTCGTTGAAGGTGCCGAGTTTATGCAACGACGGGGTGGAGTTCATCCTTTTCAAATTGGTGCGATGCGACTGGGTAGTGGTCAACAGGGTGGAATGGTAATTGAGCGCCAGCCACTAGCTACTGAAGGCTTCCAACAGTTTGCCAAAAACAATACTGGTCTACTGACAAATAACTACACCTAAAAATTAAATAATAGGGCGGAAGGTCGCTCGGCTTTCACCTGCTTGTATTATTTAGTAAATGGAGGATTTTTGTGCCAACTTTATCGAAGAGCATGGCAAAAGAGTTACTCTCAGCCCCCGTTCGATTAGCTCCGAATACTTACCTACACTTTTACAACGGGGGGAAACTGCGTGCTGATTTTATGGGTGAAGATAATCCGAAAGATGATTACTATTCGGAAGAATGGATTTTTTCTACGAATCGAGCAATTACTCCGAGTCGAGAAAATCCGCCTGATAAAGGTTTGAGCCGAATTGAATTGCCATCCGGTGAAATAGTCTTGTTAAAAGAATTGTTAGAGTTTTATCCAGAGGAAACTCTGGGCTCCAAACATATTGATAAATTTGGTATTAATTTGGGGGTGTTATTCAAAATTTTCGATGTTGGTGAAGGTGCTCACATCCCTATTCATTGGCATCCGACCCCACAATTTGCCCAAAAACATCTTAATTCGCCATTCGGTAAAAATGAGGCGTGGATTATTATTGGTACCCGACCCGGAGCTAAAGCTTGGATCGGCTGGAAAGAGCCGCTCGACCCCAAAGAATTTCACCAACTTATGGATGCACAAGACATCGAAACCTTGCGCGGTTTAATGCACGTTGTTGAGCCAAAAGTGGGTGAAGTCTACTACGTTGAAACACCAATTGTCCATTCGCTTGGTACTGGTCTATGTGTGTTAGAGCCACAAGAACCAACTGACTGGAATATATTAGCTGAATGGGAAGCCTTTCCTTTTGATAAAGATGACGGGAATTTAGGTCTTGGCTGGGACTTAGCCATTTCTGCCGCCGATTTTGGCAAGATGGAATTAAGTTATTTGAATAACTATATCAGACGCAGACCGCAACTGGTACGAGAAGAAAATGGTGGTCGCCAAGACCAATTAGTACCAAACGAAGCATCAAAGTATTTTCAAGTTTCTCGCCTCACTATTGAGGGAGAATTTAACATGCAATCAGGTCAAGGATTCTATTGTTTGACTACCCTAGGTGGCGAAGGGAAGTTGGTCGGTAATTTTAACGACATGGGGATTAAGCGCGGAAAATCGGTTTTTGTTCCAAGTTGTATGGACAATTACCAGATTGTCAACACCGGTGATATGCCAATGGAAATTATTTGTTGTTATCCACCACGAACCTAATTTTTAGATCTGAAGTAATATGAAGACATCCTAATCCAACTAATTTAACTTTAGCTACTTCTGAGGGGAAAATGGCAAAGAAACTTTCGATTGGCAGTTGGGCATATGCGTTTGGCCCATATGAGAGCAACCCAGTTCCGTTTAAAACCGTTGTTATTGAATTGGGCAAACTTGGTTTCGATGGTATTGAGATTGGTGCTTTTGCACCCCACATTGAGGTCGACGATGTTCCAATGAAATCAGATCGGGACAAAATTGTTCAACTGATTCAAGATAACGGTCTTGCTGTCTCGGGTTTAGCGGCTGATTTTTGGAGTCATCCAGGTCCAGGGACTGATGAAGGACAAAACGACGATTTTTACTTTAAACTCTTTAAAAAAAATTTACAGTTAGCTCTGGATTTTGGAGCACCTGCTATTCGTGTCGATACCGTCTGTGATACACCCGAAAAAGGGATACCGGGTGTTGACCGTAATCTAGCTTGGGATCGGATTGTTTCCACTTGGAGACGATGTGCGACAGTAGCTGAAGATCATGGTGTTTTAATGGTTTGGGAGTTTGAACCCGGTTTTCTATTCAATAAACCGAGTGAGATTGTCAATCTAGTCAACGAAATCGATCACCATAATTTTAAAGTAATGTTTGATACCTGTCACGCTCAGATGTGTGCCACCATTGGAGCTAGACAATACGGAGAAAAGGAAACATTAGGGGAAAATGGCGTAGTCGAATTGGCTCGTATGTTGAAGGGAAAAATTGGTCATTTTCACCTGATTGACTCCGATAACACATTACACAATGAAGAAACTAGTACTCATGCCCCTTTCGGAGATGGTGTTCTTGATTTTGATCTGATTGTGCCATTCATTATGGAAGAAACTGGCTACAATGGCGAATGGTTTGCTATCGACCTCTGTTTTTGGCCTAATGCTTGGGATGTTACAGCACAAGCTAAAGAGTTTTTGGCTCCTTATTTAGCTCGTTACTAAACTAACTACACCTGTTCAAGTACCAGTTTAACTGCTAACCAACGACTGGTTTCCTCGTTTCACTTTGTTCTCCTAATTTTGTCTGTTTTGACAATCGAGATTTTACCGGTAATATGTCAGAGTGAAGATATGAAAATCGTAGTTATCAATACGCTTTTCGATTGTAACTGTTGAAGTCATTGTATTTTCTCCATTTCAAGGAAATATCGGCTGGTTACATAGCTTGTAAAAGGGAGCTGGTGTCGGGTTAATTTTGGGGTTAGGGTTCAGTTTTACCGAAGTTACGTGGCTACACAAGTTGAAAGTGAGCCTTTTCTATTTAGTTGTGGCAGTAACAATTTAGTGGCTAAATTGAACACCATACTTATTTTTAATTCATTATTATCTCATCTTTAATTGTCTCATCTTCAGCAATCTCAATTGCTGATTTTTTTCTGCTAAATTTCGTTTTAAAATCCTGAGAGTTGGTATCTTATGAATCGTATTGGAATTTTGACCGCTGGTGGTGATACGCCGGCGCTAAATGCTACGTTACATGGTGTGGTCGTTCGTGCCAATGAACTTAGTATCAAAGTTCTGGGCCTACTAAATGGTTATCATTCTTTATTGACTAATCCTGTGCCTTATGTCCGGTTAAATCCGCTATTTCAGTCTATTCCTGAACTTGATCCAACTTATGGAGGCTCGATTTTAGGCTCTTCCCGGGCCTACGTTGATTCCAGCAACCAAAATGTAATAGACGGAATCGTGGAGCGTCTAAAGAAACTCGCAGTCGATGGGTTAATTTGCGTCGGTGGAGACGGTACACTCAATGCTATGACGGCTCTCGCAGAGTATTTCCCGACAGTTTTAGCCCCTAAGACGATCGACAACGATTTGGGCTTGAACTATCGAAGTGAACCAACCGAATGGCAACGAAATGAGACAAGTGATACTTACATCCGAAGCGGAATGTTGCAGAAAATGAATCTGGACGATATGATCAACTACGTCACACCAGGTTATGCTACGGCCGTTTTTGTCTCAGCTCAGGGGGTTCAGCGCATTCGTACTACTGCAGAAAGCCATCGTCGTGTTGCTATTATTGAAGTCATGGGGCGACAATCGGGTTATTTGGCTTTGGGTTCAGCTTACGGTCAACCTGACCTGATCCTAGTACCTGAGCATCCCTTACAAAAAGAAAAGCTGATACAAAAAATTAAAGATATATACGATATCCAAAAGAACGTGGTTATCGTAATTTCAGAAGGAATTGTCGATGATGATGGTACGGTATTGGGTAATATGAATCCGACTAAAGATCCATCTGGCAATATCGTATATAGTGGAGCCGCTGAAAGTTTAAAGCAAATTTTGATTGGCGACTTAGGCGATGCCTATTTTGCAACTCAGCATCAACATGATTCGGCCAATGCCGCTATTTTTACAAGAAAAGTTGGCCATACTCAACGGGGTGGGCGGCCTATTCTTTTCGACCGATTTTATGCTTCTCAACTAGGTGGCAAAGCGATAGATATGTTGTTAGAGGGGTGGCGAAATGGTATTGCGACCCTTCAACATACAACTTCAAACGGTTTTGCACTGTCTAGCATTGATGGGAACATACTGAGGGATCCATGGGGGGAAATGCATCCCAGATATATGCACGCTAACTTCTATGACGTCGACCGATTTCAGCCATCTGAAATGGGTGTTCAATACTTGCGACCAATTTTTACCAATGCTATTGGAGCAGACGATGTCGAAACCATTCGCTCTCAACTTTTCGATTCCACTCATCTAACCCAACCCTATTCTTCTGTCAATGTCGATGTCCGGAAACGCACTCGTTACTTAGAATTATCTCAACCACGGTAACAAAGGAAAGTTTATTAAACCAGATAGTCTTTCGGCAGTATCTTGACTTTCTAACTGTCAAGTGATAAAATGCCAGCGCGTTGTAGACCGATGTATGGACAGGATTATTTATTATAATTAGCCTCGCCGGTAAGATAAAAATTTAAACCCAAGTACAGAAGCACAGGTTTTACTACAGGGTTTTTATGGGAGTGCGTTTTGGCAAATCAAAGTCGAGATGTAATTGGTCAACAGATTGAGTTACCGTTTTCCGAATCGCTTCGGATTAGCTATCAAAGTTTGATGATCCGGTTCGGTCGGTCAATTATCACTACTGCGGGTATTACACTGGGTATTGCCTTTCTGATCTTTGTGGTTATTTCAAACGAAGTTAGCATCTCAACTAGTGCTGGTGGTAGTACTAGCGAGCAAATTATGGACTTGGGCGAGGACAAAGAAACTGGCATTTCAACCAAAGACAAATGGTTGATTATTATGTCTTTGATTGTTTGTGTGGTTGGTATTACAAATGCCATGTTAATGTCGGTTACCGAGAGGTTTCGTGAGATTGGCACCATGAAATGTTTAGGAGCTTTGGATCACTTTATAGTGATCTTGTTTCTATTGGAATCGGGTTTTCAAGGTTTTGCTGGGGCATTCATCGGGGCACTAATCGGTTTAGTAGCTGCTTTAGTGATGAGTTTTGCCAATTTTGGCTTGGACATGTTCATGGACTTCCCATTTCTGCGTATTTTCTTGTGGATCTTAGGTGGATGCTTGTTGGGCATGGTACTAGCAATTTTAGGTGCAGCTTTCCCCGCTTGGAGTGCTGCAAAACTTCCACCAGCCGAAGCCATGAGAACAGACCTTTAAGGAACAATTAATTAAAAAGTGAGCGGTAAAGGAACACCATAAAAAATGGCAGAAGTTATTGTCAAAACTGATCAAGTGGTAAAAGAGTACCGAATGGGTACCAATGTAGTTAAAGCCTTGAGTGGTGTTAACATAGAAATTTATCAAGGCGAATATCTGTCGTTGATGGGACCTTCGGGCTCAGGAAAATCAACTCTGTTTAACATGATTGGAGCGTTGGATCGCCCGACCACAGGTAATGTTTTTATCGACGGTCGAAATACATCAGAGCTTAGCATGTCTCAAATCGCTTGGCTTCGGTGTCACAAGATAGGTTATATTTTCCAGAGTTATAACTTGTTACCTGTAATGACAGCTCTACAGAATGTCACTTTGCCCATGATTTTTGCTGGATTATCGGTCAAAGAAAGAAATATCAAAGGGGAAGAACTACTGGAACGGGTCGGCTTGGGAGAGCGTACCCATCATTTGCCTGACGAACTCTCGGGTGGTCAACGACAGCGTGTGGCAATTGCTCGTGCTTTAGCTAACGACCCCAATATCATTTTAGCCGATGAGCCAACGGCGAACCTCGACATGACGATTGGTCGTGAAATTATCACTTTGGTTAAGAAACTTAACACTGAAAACAATGTTACTATCATCTCAGCAACCCATGATTTGAAAATGCTCGACGTTTCGGATCGAATTGTCGACATTCGAGACGGAAAGGTTGAACGAATTCGCAATCGAGATGAAATACAACTAGAAGTCGGGGCCGTTGGACACTAATTTCTTTATCTACTATTCTGCAGGCAGCTAGTTTTGACAGCAGTTTGCGCTCCTTTCAAAATTTCCAATTCTTTCCTTATTATTAAATATAATGTTTGATCTTCTATTTAGGAGGAAGTTCTATGTCTCTTATCTTACCTGATGGTGGAAAACTTGTAGACTTAATTGTGCCAGAAGCGCAGCGGGTTAATAAAACTACTACAGCAAACGGTTTACCTCATCTTGACATTAATGAGTATGATTTGCAATGGATTCATATTCTCAGTGAAGGATGGGCTAGTCCTCTACGTGGATTTATGAGCGAGTCTGAATTCTTGCAAACACTACATTTTAATGCCATCCAACAAGTTGATGGGACATGGATTAACCAATCCATTCCGATTACTTTGGATGTTAGCCAAGAAGATCAAAATCGATTGCGCAACAGTGACCAAATTGCTCTACGCTTCGAAAGTTGCCCCATTGCTATTTTGAAAAATCCTGAATTTTACGTACATCAAAAAGAGGAGCGATCAGCCCGTACACTTGGGTTAACAAATGTTGAACATCCAACCGTTGAAAGAATTATGAAAATGGGCGATTATTTGGTTGGTGGCGAATTGGAAGTGCTTAAGCCAATTACTTACGACGACGGCCTCGACCACTACCGGCTATCGCCAGCCGAACTGCGATCTGAGTTTCAACGGCGAAACGCCGATGCCATTTATGCTTTTCAGCTGCGTAATCCAGTCCATAATGGACATGCTTTGTTGATGAACGATACCAAGCAAAAATTGAAGACTGACGGTTTTCAAAATCCAGTTTTATTATTACACCCTCTGGGTGGTTGGACAAAAGAAGACGATGTGCCTTTGGATGTCCGAATGAAGCAACATGATGCAGTCTTAGCGGATGGCATTCTAGATCCTGAGACAACGATCGTTGCTATTTTTCCAAGTCCGATGATTTATGGTGGGCCAACCGAAGTTCAGTGGCATGCTAAAGCCCGAATTAATGCCGGAGCCAACCACTATATCGTTGGCCGTGATCCAGCCGGTATGAGCCATCCTGACACTGGCGAGCCGATCTATGACCCATTTCATGGGATGAAAGTACTTCAGTCTGCTCCGGGACTAGATCGGCTTAAGATTATCGAGTTCCGGTTTGCTGCTTACGATGTTAAAGCCCAAAAAATGAGTTTTTTTGATCCCCGTCGGGCAGACGATTTTCTCAGTATTTCTGGTTCCAAAATGAGGGAATACGCTCGAAACGGAGAGTTACCTCCTAAAGGTTTTATGGGTGAAAAAGCTTGGAAGGTTGTGGCCCGCTACTATGATGGTTTATCCAACTAATCGAACTCTTCAAACGAATCAACAAGTAAGAATAAAAAATGCCAAAGTTAACTAAATAACTGTTTGCCTACTGACTTCAACTTTCCCTGTGCCGTCGGTACAAAGTGCGGCTATATGGTTCAGCTGTTCCTTCGTATTTTGGCAACAGAGCCGCTAGGCTTTTTTTATCTGTAGCTGTCCAATTTTCGGGTAGAGATTGTGTTTTTGCTACCATCTGTGCTTTAATACGATCTGGCAACAGGCAAAAATCAGGCTGATACCATAACGTGATAACGGTCCGCCGTTGATTAGACTGGTTAGCATGCGACGCGTGGAGGAGCCTTGCGTCTCCAATCAATAGGTCGCCGGCCGTGATAGGAACATCAACCTCATCAGGTCGGGTAGAAAATTCTGCGCGATTGAGATCATCGGCGGTTGAAACGTCTTTTCGGTGCGGGTTGCCCAATTGCTCATGGAGTGGGTTATGTTGACGATGAGATCCTGGAATTGTTCGCAAACAACCGTTTTTTCTCGTAGTATTAACCAAATAATACATAAAGAATACCTGTTGTGGTCGCCTATCATAAACGGTGGGATCTTCCCAAGAAAACCAGTCGTAGTGCCAAAATAACGGTGGGCTGTTTGGTGGCTTGCTAATAATGTAACCATCAGTGAAGGTAAGATCAGTGAACCCCATCGATTGTGACACAAACAAAGCATAAGGCCAAGTAATTAGTTCAGCAAAAATAGGGTCGCTCATGGTAGACAACATACTGCCTTGCGAGCGAAAACTCTGTTTAGATTTGTCACTATCAACTTCACATAATTTGTCAGTAACAACTCGTAACCGTGTCAATAGGTTGGAACTCAAAACTCCTTTGATTACGCAAAAACCGTCTTGGACCAATTGGTTGTATTTTTCTTTGAATTGTACTTTCAAGTTTTTGACTCCTACAAGTCGATTTTACGAATAATAGGGTTAAAGGCTTTTGATATAACCAAAACTGTATCGCCTAGGTCAAGTTGTCGAATTTCATTTTTATCAGCTACTACTTGCACTAAATCTTTCCCAATCAAGATGGTTAAAATAAAAAACACATCTTGTTGGTCAATAGCTATAATTTCGCCAATAAACTGAAAATCACTACTGATAGCTTGACGGGTGAAGACTTCCATCGGTTGGCCATGTTCGACGATTTTTCCTTCTTCGATGGCCAAAACATGGTCTGACATTTTTATAATTTCACCAATATCGTGGCTAATCAGAAGTGTTGTTAATCGGTATTCGCGGTGTAGGCAGAGTATATACTGCTGAAGTTTGGATCGCATATTACTGTCTAATGCTGACAATGGTTCATCCAGCATCAGGATTTGGGGGCGTTGTACCAAACACCGAGCTAACGCGACCCTCTGTTGCTGGCCACCTGACAACATATTTGGTTTTCGGTATTGCAAATCACCAAGTTCTACTATATCGATCAAGTCGAGAACAATTTTGGGATCTTGGCCTTTTAGTAAAGCAAACTGCAGATTTTGGTGAACTGTCATATTGGGAAATAATGCATAATCCTGAAAAAGAAAACCAACGCTTCGCTTTTGTGGTGGTTGATCAATTTTTTTTTCGGTATCGAGCCACACGGAACCATTAACCGAAATATAGCCAGTGTCAGGAGGCATTAGACCGGCTAACATCCGAAAAATAGAGGTCTTACCAGCACCAGATTTGCCATAAATAGCTACCAAACTATTAGTTTCAATCTGAGTATCAACTTTGAGTAGCATGAGACCATTTGGCGAAATCAACTGTTTTTCTAGGCTAAATTGGATCATATTTCCAACCGTCTTAGATGCCTCCCATTGATGAGATATACAGATAGCAAAATAGTAAATGTCAGCACAAACAAAATCAGTGAATAGGCATTGGCTAGACCATAATTAAGTGATTCTACCTGATCATAGATAAAGATAGACGCTACTTTAGTTTTCCCTGGTATGTTCCCGCCGATCATTAAAACTACTCCAAATTCACCAATGGTGTGCGCAAAAGACAAAACCAAGCCAGTTAACAATGCTGGTTTGATATTTGGTAATAAGACTCTAAACAAGGTCATTACTTTTGATTTGCCTAAAATGTAGGAGGCTTCAGTAAGGGACGGGGGTAGGTTGGATAAACCAGACTGAATTGGCTGTACCATAAAAGGTAGACTATAAAAGGTCGAAGCTATAATCAGTCCATGAAAAGAGAAAATTAGACGAAGGCTAAACCAATTATCGATCCACCGACCGAATGTGTTGGAAGGACTAAAAGCAACTAACAAATAGAAACCCAATACAGTTGGCGGAAGAACTAAGGGCATACTGACTAATGTTTCGATTATTGGTTTGAAGTGGGATTGGGTTCCGGCTAGCCAGTATGCCAATGGAATACTAACGACTAATAGAATTAATGTTGTGATACTAGCCAGTTTGAAAGTTAAGACCAATGGTTGCCAGTCTATCATTCTGTAAGCATCACCTCATTAGTTTTTACCATAGCCGTAATCTCTGATCCAACTTGCAACTGCAATTGATTGACAGCCTTGGTTGTGATGACCGAAAAAATCAGACCCACCGCAGTTTTCAGTGCCAAGCGGCTTAACAATTGGCCTGATTCAATAGCCACGACTTCTCATGCCAACCGATTTTGTGGACTTATATGATGAACGCACCCTGACCCAACGGTGACTTCAGTTGCTTTAAAAATTACCTGAATTGGATTGCCAATTTTTAGATAAGACGCAGTTTGTGGTGTTTTTATCACAATAGCCGATAATATAGTAGTCCCAACTTTAACACTAACCAATGACAAACTGTCCTTAGTTTCGATGCTTTCGATTTCACCCGATAACTGGTTCATTTATTAAGTTCATTTTTCTGAATTCGAAGAGTTAACGACAACATAACCAAATTGTTCTAAAATAGCTTGTGCTTTTCCTGAAAACAGAAAGTCAGAAAACTGTTCAGCCATGTTAGTCATTCTAGATTTATGATCAATAACAACCACACCTTGAGCAATTGGCTCATAAACTTTGGTTGAAACTTCTGCCCATTGACCTTGACTGGCCAGTGTATTAGATAGAACTACCGACTTGGCAGTAAAACCAACCTCTGCTGCTTGCGATAAAATAAATTGATTAGTTTGGGCAATGCTTTCACCAAAAACTAGCTTATCTTTTATTTGGTCATAAATTTGATAATTTTTCAAGGCTTGGATGGTGGCTAAGCCATAAGGTGATGTCTGTGGGTTAGCTATAGCGATATGATTGATATCATTGTGTACCAATATTTGCTCTGAGGCTTTCATTTGGTCAAACAACCCCCAAATGACCAATTTTCCGTAAGCATATATTTTTGGAGAATTGACGGTTAATCCCATATCGAACAAAGCCATCGGGTACTTCATATCAGCCGAAATGAAAACATCAAATGGTGCTCCTTCTTGTATCTGGGCTGCTAGTTTACCAGATGAACTAATGATTGTCTGACAAGCGATACCAGTCTGAATTGAGAAGGTTTGGACCAATTCACTGATAACAAATTGCATGTTTGCTGCTGTAGCAATAGTCAACTGACCCATCGGTTTGATTGATATCGACTCTCTTGTATCCGTCGACTGACAACCGATCATGATGCTAACCAGAAGTTGATTTGCCAAAAAAAGGAATGATAGTCTGATTTTGCTCGAAAAAGTCCGGGTAAGAATCATGTAAACCAATTCTGACAAAAATGGTCAGAAAATTAGATCTAGATTTGAACCACCAACACACGGTCGATACCGGCCAGATCGGGGATAAAGTCGATCTTCTGGTATTGGTTTGATCGATAAGCTAAAGTTTCGACGTCCGATCGTTGATTTTTCCCAATCTCTATTGCTAACCGACCATTTGGTTTTAAATATTTGGGAGCTAACTGAATGAGTTGTCGAACCAATTGTAATCCATCCGGCTTTGAAAGCAAAGCTAATTTAGGTTCATAGTTTTGCACATCGGGAGGTAGTTGATCGTATTGCTGGCTTGAAATGTAAGGAGGATTAGATACAATCCAGTCAAATTCACCAACGCTATTAGCCACAGCAGACAACAGATTGCCAGAACGAAATTCTATTTGATTCTGAGTTCGGTGCCGAATAGCGTTAGTTTCTGCTACCGCAAGTGCATCAAGAGATATATCGGTTGCTGTAATTTGCCAATTAGGCCGATTAAAGGCCAGACTGACAGCAATAGCCCCACTGCCTGTACCTATATCTACCAAAGTCGGTAAATCATCCCTACTCGTTCGATCAAGTACATGTTCAACCAAAATTTCAGTTTCTGGTCGCGGAATCAACACCCGTTGATCAACGTAGAAGTCAAGTGACATAAACTCACGGCAATTGGTCAAATAACTGATAGGAGTGTGTTCCTTACGTTTTTGGACCAGTTGTCGAAAAATAGCCAAATGATCTGGGAAAACAGGCATCTCAAAACTGAGATAAAGTTGCAACCTACTTTTTTGCAAAACGAAGCTCAACAGAACTTCCGCGTCAAGACGAGGAGTTGCAAGACCATTTTTTCTAAAATAAGCTTCTGTCCACCCGATCAGATCGAGAACGGTCCAAGTTTTCACGTTGACCAACTTTAGCTTACATTGATAGGTTTTTCAGCTTTTCCGTGCTATCAGCGGCTGTTAACCCTTCGATGAGCCCTTCCAAATTTCCGTCTAAAGTCGACTCTAGTCTGTAGAGTGTGAGGTTAATGCGATGATCTGTTACTCGCCCTTGTGGAAAATTGTAGGTGCGGATTTTTTCACTTCGATCGCCACTTCCTACCATTGATTTTCTGGTTTCGGCCCGTTCCGCATCTTGTTCCGCTTGCACCTGTTCCAATAACCTAGATCGCAAGATTTTCATGGCTTTAGCCTTGTTTTTATGCTGAGATTTTTCATCTTGGCAAGAGACAACTAAATTGGTAGGTATATGAGTAATACGGACCGCCGAATCGGTTGTGTTCACACTTTGCCCCCCGGGACCTGAAGAACGATAAGTGTCAATGCGCAACTCATTTGGGTCGATTGCAATGTCGACCTCTTCTGCCTCTGGCAGTACGGCTACAGTCACTGCCGAAGTGTGAATACGGCCACTGGTTTCCGTCGCAGGAACTCTCTGAACACGATGTGTACCACCCTCAAATTTGAGCTGGCTATAAGCTCCATCACCTTCTACGATGAATACTACTTCTTTAAAACCTTTCAAGCCAGTTGAGTTAGAACTCAAAATTTCGGTTCGCCAGTTTTGTTTTTCGGCAAAACGGGTATAGGTTCGAAATAACTCAGCTGCAAAAAGACCGGCTTCTTCACCACCGGTACCAGCCCGAATTTCGATAATTACATTTTTGGCATCGTTGGGATCTTTAGGAATCAGCAGGATTTTGAGTTCATCTTCCAATTTTACTAATTCCCCTTCTAGAATCTGAATTTCCTCCTCAGCCAATTCTTGTAGAGCTTGGTCTCCTTCATCCGATGCCATTATTTTTGCATCAGCCAAGTCTTTTTGGCATTTTTGAAACTCTTTATAAGTAGTAACAATGGGCAATAACTCGGCATGAGTTTTAGTCAACTGCATTAAATTACGACTATCAGTAATTTGTTCTGGATCGCCGAGTGCCTGCTCAACTTCCGCTAGCCTAGATTCGATCTGGCATAATTTATCGTCAAACATAAAATTCTGGCCCATGAAATTTCAACAGATCAAGTTTAGCTCAACACTATTTGGCTGGCTATTCTATCCTATTTGTTGTCGCTATCGGGAACGTCATCAATAACCTCTTCAGCTTCTACATCGATGACAGTTTCATCGTTGTCATCAGTTGCCGATTCAGGTTCAGTACTGCTTTCTGTATCAGTTGCTTGCTCGGCCGCTGCCTGTGCATACATGGCTTCGGCCAATTTGTGTGAGGCTTGTGTCAAGGCCTCGGTCTCGGCTTTGATAGCTTCGTTATTTTCACCTTTCAATGATTCTTTCAATTTATCAATGGCTTCTTGGATAGCATCCCGATCTTCGGATGACACTTTTTCACCATATTCATTGAGAGATTTTTCAGTACTGTATACCAATGAATCAGCATTATTTCGAACCTCGATATCCTCTTTCTTGCGCTCATCTTCTGCTGCGTTACTCTCAGCATCTTTGACCATCTGATTGATTTCTTCGTCAGACAACCCACTAGAAGATTCAATGCGGATATTTTGCTCTTTGCCAGTTCCTTTGTCTTTAGCGGAAACGTTCACAATGCCATTAGCATCAATGTCGAAGCTGACTTCGATTTGTGGCATCCCACGAGGCGCAGGTGGAATATCATCCAAATTAAATCGACCCAAGGTTCGGTTATAGACAGCTAGTTCACGTTCTCCTTGCAAGACATGCACATCAACCGATGGCTGATTATCAGCGGCAGTTGAAAATACTTGGCTTTTCTTGGTCGGAATAGTTGTATTACGTTCTATCAGTTTTGTAAATACTCCGCCTAACGTTTCGATGCCCAGTGATAGTGGTGTCACATCTAATAGAAGAACATCACTAACTCCCTCATCTCCAGCTAAAACACCACCTTGAATAGCAGCACCGATAGCAACTACCTCATCTGGATTAACACCCTTGTGAGGTTCTTTGCCAAAAAATTCTTGTACTTGCTCTTGTACTTTGGGCATTCTTGTCTGTCCACCGACCAGCACTACTTCATCAATATCGGATGCGCTCATTTCAGCATCAACCAGAGCTTGACGACACGGTTCAATGGTGCGAGCAACCAGTTCCTCGGCGAGTTGTTCTAACTTAGCACGAGTTAATGATTCATTAATGTGTTTAGGGCCAGTTGCATCAGCCGTGATGAAAGGTAAGTTAATGTCAGATGTTAGAGCGGTTGATAGTTCACATTTTGCCTTTTCCGCTGCTTCTTTCAATCTTTGCAAGGCCATTGGATCTTGACGTAAATCAATACCATTATTAGACTTGAACTCATCGGCTAACCAATCCACAATCACCTGATCAAAGTCATCCCCACCTACGCGGGTATCGCCATTAGAGCTTTTAACTTGGAATACACCATCGCCAATTTCCAAAATAGAAATTTCGAAAGTGCCACCACCGAGATCGTAGACTGCGATTTTCTCTTCTGTATTTTTGTCTAGTCCATAAGCTAAGGATGCTGCTGTTGGCTCATTAATAATTCGTAACACTTCTAGTCCAGCAATTTGCCCCGCATCTTTGGTGGCTTGACGTTGAGCGTCATTGAAGTAAGCAGGAACCGTAATAACCGCTTGACTAACCGGTTCTCCCAAATACTCCTCCGCCGTCTCTTTCATTTTTTGCAGCGTCATAGCCGAAATTTGTTGCGGAGCTAAATCCTCATTGCCAACTTTGATACGAACATCATCTCCACCAGCTTGAACGACGCGGTAAGGCACCTTCTGAACTTCACTGCCTATTTCATTAAACCGACGCCCCATAAATCGTTTAACCGAAAAAATGGTGTTATCCGGATTCGTAACGGCTTGCCGCTTGGCAACTGAACCGACAATCCTTTCCTCTTCTTTAGTCACAGCTACCACGGATGGGGTCGTACGATGACCTTCTGCGTTCGGTATGACCTTTGGCTCTCCGCCTTCGAGAATAGCAACGCAGGAGTTTGTGGTTCCTAAGTCGATGCCAATGATCTTACTCATTTTCTATCTGCTCCTTTTCTTCTATTTCGTCTGATGAAGTATCAGTTGATATCGGGCTACCGTTAGAGACAACAACCATTGATGGTCGCATGACCCGATCGTGCAAAGTAAATCCTTTTTGAAAGGCTTGAATGATATTGTTTTGGGGTACACTGTCAGAAGCGGCCATCGAAACCGCTTCGTGTTTTTGTGGGTTGAAGGCTTCACCTTCGGTTTCAATAACAGAAACCCCTCTTTTTTCTAAACTACCAAGTTGTTGTTTCTGAATTAGTTCGACCCCTTCCCGCAAAGCAGTAAAGCTATCAGCTGTCTCTGTGTTAGTTTCCTGAGCAGCTCCAACTGCTTG
>CAYVHK010000038.1:0-232 GCA_964451145.1 uncultured bacterium
CCTTCAGAAGATTTATGTCTTATTTTTTGTTTGCTTTGATTATTAGCTAAGTTGTTCTTTTCTTGGTTAGATGATTGAGACTGTTGAGAGTTATTTTGATCTAATTCTTGCTTCAGTAATTCCTTAATTTGTTGAGTTGAGATATGCTTGGACATAGATTCATCTCTAATTGAAGCATAGATCAACTGAGTTTTATTAAAGAGTTGAAAAGATAGAGATTTGGCTTGCCTAA
>CAYVHK010000038.1:242-28564 GCA_964451145.1 uncultured bacterium
AACGATAAATAGACTGAGTCACCAAATAGAGATTGGAAGCAAAAAATTTGGATGAAGTCAGAATACCACAACGCAAAGATAACTGAAATTGTTTTCTTTGAAACTGTGGTTGTAGGTCGACGGGAATGTAAGAACGGAAAAGGTAACTAGTACCAGTTTTGCGGTGGACGAGATGAGTACGATTCATGCCACAGTGTCCTTTGCAGTGTCTAAAACACAACTGCATCTGTGACAGTACTGAAAAATTACATCCAACCCCCCAATATGACAGGGTTTGTCAAAAGGGATTCGGTGAAATGGTGGAGGTGGCGGGAGTCGAACCCGCGTCCGAAAACATCTCAAAAAAGGCTACTACATGTTTGTCATCAGATTTCTTGGATTCTTCATCCTTGTTTGCTCACCATAACTCCCTGATGCCGGATCTAATCGGAGCTAGTTAGAGTAAATCTGGCCAACTTGTCCTCTAACATTTTCAAGTCAGCGCAGCCTATTTTTTTGACGCTCAGGCTAATTCGATAGGCAACAAATTAGCGGAGCGAGCCGCTTAAGCGGCTAAAGCCAATTGATTATCGGCAATTAAATTGTTTCCGCCCATTTAACGAGGCCTGCGGAATCCTCGACATGCAACCCTAATCTCAACTGATTCCGTCGAAACCGTGACACCCCCACTGGTGTAATCGTACTTGTTCATCCTCAGTAGTTATCGGACAAACCTGAGCCCCTATTCTAGCTCCAGTTGTTGATATCGTCAAGTATATCTGAATTGTGTTTTTTCAACTAGTAAGATAAGGATCAAATATGAGAGACTTAGATTAAGATAACGGACAATTAAATAATGAAAGACTACCTATTCAAAATTGATTTTCAAGTACGAGATTATGAATGTGATCTACAAGGAATTGTTAATAATGCAGTTTACCAAAACTATTTAGAACACGCCCGGCATCAATTTCTTAAAACAGTTGGTTTGGATTTCTCACGTTTATCTCAGCAAGGTGTTGATTTAGTACTGACTCGTGCTGAGATTGACTACCGCTCGCCACTAAGATCTGGAGACGAGTTTTGGATCGGTCTCGAAATGGATCAGATTTCTAAACTTCGATATCAATTCCGCCAAGACATCTATCGAAACGATGACCAGCGTTTGGTATTAAGTTCTATTTTTACCGCTACTTCGTTAAATAATCGAGGTCGGCCTCAGTTCTTTGCCCACATTCAAGATACCTTTAACCTAACCTAATCAACCGAATGAAATTAAGGATTGACCAGCACTCTAATGCATCGAGCGATTTGAACCGTCCCGAATCATCCGTTCCATAGCTATCTGTTGGGTTATTGTAGTAGTATCATGCTCGTAAAATATCTGGGTGTCAGATACAAAGTCGTACTAGCCATTTCTGCTCTGCCTAGCTAATAGAGTTCTTTCCTTAATTTGTTCCTGTACCCATCGATTGGGAGACGGTAAGTTCTAAATTGACCATTTTTCTATCTTAGCTTGGCAGTAAGATACATCAGTAAAATATCACTGCATAATCAGAATGAATGGGCCTCGCCCGACGATCGTGAAAGAGTGTTGAGTGCAGAATTACAACTGGGCCGGCTATCAGATCCTTAAGTATTTAGTAAGGCGGAGTAGATCGAGATCTTCGAGCTTTGTACTGAAAGCGTTACAAGGCATAAAATTTGTGTGTGGTCCGAGGAATAATATCCGTTCGCCAATTTGGCTATTTAATGCATTAGGATAATAAAAAATCACAGGGTGAAGGAATTGCATAGGGAAAATGTGAGCCGAAAAAATTAGCCACTATCATAAAAGGTTGATTCCTTGCGGACGAATCCGAAATCAAATCGATAGTTTGGTCGGCCAACTAAGATTCCATCATTTTGTCAGCAGGTAGTTTAGCTCAACTGTAAAAAGGAACTGTGTCTCCTCCATTCTAGACGCTGCAACTCATTTCGTCCTAGGTTAAAGTCAATATCTTCCTTCCTTAAGGTCGAATTCTAGTCAGAAAATGACTGCCAATCATTAAACCCCCACTGTTTGATATCACCCTCTTTAGTTAAATCTCATTTTCCGATACAGCTGGTCTGATAACTGGCTAGTGCTAGCAGTTTGGAATAAGACATTTTTCCTAAAATTTAGTCAGAAAAAACTCCGTTTAAGTTACCCATGTTTGACAATTGGCCATGATTATGAGGGAAAAAGCCTGTCAATAAGAACCCCGAGTGTGTGCGCAGAGAAAAATGGGTGTGTAAAACAAACATCGTAAGCGCAAATCTGGTCTATAGCCGATGTTTTACAAATTTTGTCCCATTACAACTAACAGAATTCTGTCTTTGTTGATGAGTGCGCAATCATAGGATATTGGGTCATTCCATATGAATCAATGTTTTCTGTTGAGTTAATTTACCTTATTTTACCTAACAGAAATCTGAGCATAGCAGAAAGGCTAATGGCTTGCAAAAACGAACCAACTATGCTATTGTAGATTCACACGCACTGGACAGATTTTTTCGTTAAAAACGATACAATTTGTTGGCAGATCGACTCTAGATTTGGGGATTTTCAACCGATGAGGGCAGACAATTTTGGACCGTTTTCAACTTGGCTCTATTTTACTGTCGGTATAATAGGACTTATTCTTTACTTTTTTACCCCGCAGGCCGCGGCCTCAGCTATACCATTATTGACCATTGATCGCATTCAGGGTAACAATGGTATTTTGAAAATCAATTATACTACTACCGATTCGGAAGGTAAGCAATTAGCAACAGGAAACTGGAAATATAGTACTGATGGTGGTGCCACTTGGATATTGATTGATGAGACTGCTATTACTAATAATGCTCCTAGGCCGGCTGGCCAGCATGTTTTGGAGTGGGATACACGCTTAGGCTTAAATAGCCCATCGGGAGCATATCTACCAGCATTACTTTTTCGGATGCAGGTTTATGATACTGAGATCGGTTTAGGCGGAACCTGGAAGTCAGTTTCCCCGTTAGAAAATCCACGAGCATTTCCTAATGTGGTCGTTTGGAACGGAAAAGTCATTGCTATTCGTGGCCACAATCGTGGCAAATTAGCCAATAGTGAGGAGTACAATCCAACAACCGACACTTGGCAACCAGCTACCGCATTGCCTGTTGCTGCTCGAATCGACCTGACTGCTATCACTCACTCCAATGGCATCTACCTAATTGGTGGATACGACGGCAAAACACGATTGACTACCAATGAGCTTGTTTCCTTTCAGCCTGAAACGGTACAGACGATGCAGCCGATGCCAACTGCTCGTAAAGCTTTATCTGCTGTATTGGTCAACGATACGATTTATGCTCTTGGTGGTGATGACGGTAGTTCCTTAGTTAATAGTAACGAAGCGTATAACATCGCACAGGATCGCTGGGAAACAAAAGCCCCAATGAGCACAACGCGACAGTCATTTGCAACTGTAACTTTGGGAGAAAAAATTTATGCTATAGGTGGACACAGTAACAGCTATTTGGCAACAGTGGAAATGTATGATCCCTATCGGGACGTCTGGAGAACGATCAAATCAATGCCAACCGCCCGTTATGGTTTTGGTGCCACAGTAGTCAGTGACAAGATATATGTTATTGGTGGACACAATGGAACACAAGTACTGAATACCGTTGAGGTATATCATCCAGCTACCGATACTTGGTCAACTGCAGCCCCAATGCCAACAGCTCGACGCTATCACGGCCTTGTTTCAGTTGGTCGTACCATTTATGCGGTTGGAGGTTCAACTGACGATACTATATTAGACTCAGTCGAAGCTTATGTTTTGCCTCGACTATCGGACACAGCTATTTCCAAACCAGTCGTTTTAGCCAATCACATCCAATCCCAAATCATACTTCCCTATCAGGAAAGTATGATGCATGAAAATTCGACAACAAATGTTCAGAAGGTGCGAGGAACAATCATATTGATGGGACAAGCTAACAGTGCCAATTTACAAAGTTGGACGCTCGATTATTCAGCTGTCGAATCAGCATCATCTGATTTCGTCCCAATTCAATTTGCTAACCAACCACCTCAATTGGGCCAATTAGGCCAATGGGACACAACCCAAATAGCGGATGGCGGTTACCAATTACGGCTTCGTGTGACTGATACTAATGTCATAACTGTGGTCAAAGTCGTCGATGTCATAGTGGATAACACCCCTGCTCAAGTTTCAGTAACTATTTCTGGTGCAGGTTTGGAATTCGATGCTGATGATGAAGGTGTTCATTTTATCCGCCATGATGCAAAGATAATGGTTAGTGGTAAAACAGAGGCTGAGGCTGAGGTCGTGGAGGTGGCAATACACGCAGGTGAATCAGCGATTAAATTTACTGACCGCGTTGATATTGCTATTGATGGCACCATCAACGGATACATTCCTGGTCGTGATTTCACAGGCGTTGCAAGCACTTATCTTAGTTTGACGATCAAGGATCATACTGGCAACTTGACGACCGTTTCTTCGAACACGCTGATTATCGACAATAATGCCCCGCTGATAGAAATTCTATCGCCGGCTTCAGGGGCGAATTTCCATGGGGGGCAAATTCACTTGTCGGGTAAGGTGGCCGATACTTTTTCCGGAGTGAGACGTATCGAAATTGACAGTGGGTTCGGCTGGTTACTAGTTACTGATACCAGTAACCCAAACTTCAATCCACAATTAACTGATTGGCAGTATACTTTCACTCCACCAACTAACGATGTTTTACTCACCTTCCGTGCACGCGCTACCGATAACGCTGGTAATGTTCGTATCTCAGACACCAAATCTGTCAAATACATGACCTCATTACCAACTATCAACTTGGTTACCCCTGTCGACAACATCCAACTGATGGGAAAGATCAAAGTGTTTGCAACAGCTGAATTCGGAGACGGAGCAATTAGTTGGCTGTTAGAATTTGCCCCTGGTGCCAATGCAACAGAGGGTTGGATCACCATCATCGACGGTCAAACTAACATGTTTTCAGACACACCACTAATTGTCTGGGATACAGAGCTGATACCGGATGGTAGTTACACCTTGCGTTTGCAGGTTACTGCAAACGGGCAAACGGCTTCAGTCAAAAGAACTAATTTGTTCAAATCTCTAGATGAGCCACAAACCCCAAAACCACCGAATCGACCTATTGGTTTGCCCTTTGATGGCCATCAAAGGGCCCGTCTACAGTTAGAAAGTGGCAGCGGGGTTCAACTGCGATCATCAGACTTTTCTGACCCCAATCCACTTAACCAACATCAGGCGTCTCAGTGGCAAATTACGTCTACGGCTAGCAACTACGAAGTACTAATCTTCGACAGTGGTAGAGATACGATAAATTTGGTTCAGATTCGCATCAAGAAACAGATCCAGCTGAACGAAACTTACTACTGGAGGGTTCGTTATCAAGATGATGAAGGTATGTGGTCGAATTTTTCTGAAGAATCCTATTTCACTACCAAGCCAACCGGCCAATTTACAATCCAGCTGCAAAAAGGACTGAACTTTATTTCCTTACCAGTTCAACCGATTGAGACTATGACCTCCGCCATGTTGGCTATAAAAACTAGTGCCACCCTGATTATGCGGTTCGATGTTCCGACACAAACATTCATTCCATATATTCCTAATCTGTCAACCAGTGAGTCTTTTATTTTGGAAGGTGGTGTTGGTTACATTGTCAATGTTTTAACTCCACAGGAACTAACGTTCGTTGGTGCGGTTTGGGATAATTCTACTGAACCGACAACTGCTCCGACTCTAATTGGTGGAGATTCTGGCCAACCTTTTTGGGCTTTTGTGCTAGCATTGGACACACCAGATTCAATGTCAAGTTCCGCCATCGAAGTAACTAATTTGCGAACTAGTGAAAAAATAATTTTACCGACTGTATTTAATTCTCTTGCGCTAGCCAGTTTTGTTGATTTAAACCGCGATCCAGTAGCTGAAATTGGAGATCAACTGCGCATTCGTGCTTTGACCGCTGAAGGACAGACAGCCTTTGAACCAATTACCATCACCTTATCAGGCCAAGATTTACAACACGCAGTTGGTTATCAATCCTTAAATTGGCAAACACTACCTAACCACACACAGTTGCTACAAAATTATCCTAATCCGTTCAATCCAGAAACTTGGATACCTTACCAATTGGCACAGGATGCGATTGTAAAACTACACTTGTATGCTGCTAATGGCAACCCAATTTGCCAACTTAATCTTGGATATCAGGTCGCCGGCACCTACTATAGTCAAGATCGTGCCGCCTATTGGGATGGTCGAAACACCCATGGTGAGCAAGTTAGTAGCGGTCTATATTTTTATCGGATTGAGATCGAAAGGGCAGCACCATCAATGCAAACAATCAGTTCAGATTCTGGCAACCAATTAAGAAAAATGATTATTCTTAAATAGGATTTTGATGGAAACTCCCTTCATCATTGATGAAATCCCAGTCGAAGAACGGCAAGCTATACTACAAAAGGTTGCCACTTTCGTTGTTCGTCGCAAACTCACTGCACCGGCAATTCTGACATTAGAGATGTGTAAGCCGCTACATCTGATCGGTGGTCAGATGATGATTGCACTCAGTCCGTTTGTGCAAGCTATATTTAACACCACCGATTTTCAAAAATTTGCTCTAATCATTGAACAGGATCAGAACTTGGAGCGACTGATCCAATTAATTGAGCAAACTGATAGCCAAACCCAATCTGATTCTTCAAGCTCATAAAATCCAGAAAGAAAACTGACAGTGCCCAAAACACAGAAGGTTCAATCAATTTTAGCTACTGATTGTGGCAGTACAACTACAAAAGCCGTTCTAATTGAATGCCAACCTAATGGTAATTATCAGTTATCCGGGCGAGGTGAAGCTCCTACCACTGTCGAATCTCCAGTAGAAGATGTGACCGTTGGTGTTATCAATGCTATAACGGAAGTGCAAGAGCTATCTGGCCGTCAGCTACTAGACAATAAACAGCAGATCATCAAGCCACAAATTGGTGAGCAAGGAGTCGATCTTTATATCTCTACTAGCAGTGCCGGTGGTGGATTACAAATGATGGTAGCTGGTGTAGTTCGTAACCTGACAGCAGAAAGTGCTGAACGTGCAGCATTGGGTGCTGGTGCCATTGTAATGGATGTAATTGCCACTAACGATGGACGCCTACCTTACCAAAAGATTGAACGGATCCGCCAGTTGAGACCTGATATGCTGTTATTATCAGGTGGGACTGACGGTGGCACCATAACGCACGTGGCCGAAATGGCAGAAATGCTCTCAGCAGCCAATCCACAACCGCGGTTAGGTCTTTCCTACCAATTACCTGTCATCTATGCTGGCAACAAAGAGGCTCGGCATATTGTCTCAGAAAGGCTCGCTGATAAGATGTCATTGGAAACAGTTGACAATCTGCGTCCTGTCCTAGAAGAAGAAAATCTGATGCCAACCCGCCTAAAAATCCAAGACCAGTTTTTGGAACATGTAATGGCACATGCCCCCGGCTATAAAAAATTGATTTCCTGGACAGATGTGCCAATCATGCCCACACCAGGAGCAGTTGGTTCAATAATGCAAACCATTGCTGAACAAGATAACATCCAAGTAGTTGGGGTTGATATTGGTGGCGCCACGACTGACGTATTCTCTGTTTTTCGTAACCGCGACGATATACCCATTTTCAACCGAACGGTTAGTGCCAACTTAGGAATGAGTTACAGCATTTCTAACGTGGTAGCCGAGGCCGGGTTAGGTCAGATTTTACGTTGGTTGCCTTCTCAGCAGATAGAAGTAGATACAGCCGGTATCGGTAACCAGATCAAGAACAAGATGATTCGACCAACCACCATCCCCCAAACTATCTCTGATCTGATTTTAGAACAGGTTATCGCTAGAGAAGCCTTACGTCTAGCTTTTGAGCAACATAAAAATTTAGCAATTGAGCTTCGAGGTGTTCAACAACAGCGGACTATTTCTGACGCTTTTGATCAGACCGAATCGGGCCGGACATTAGTCGATTTATTGTCGTTGGACCTGTTAGTTGGTAGTGGTGGTGTGTTATCTCATGCACCACGTAGACAACAAGCCATGATGATGATGATTGATGCTTTCCAACCTCAAGGAATCACTCAGCTAGCAGTGGATAGCGTTTTTATGATGCCACAATTGGGCGTATTAGCACAAGTAAACCCTGAAGCGGCAACGCAAGTGTTTAAGAGAGATTGTTTGATTCACTTAGGACCCTGTGTCGCCCCGGTTGGGGCCGAAGGTCAAGTAAAAATAACAGTGGATTTGCCCAATAACCGAATCGAAGAAGCGATTCCAGCGAACGAAATTCGCTGTTATCCGCTGGCTGTTGGGGAAAATGCGATCGTACGCATCGAACCTGATAGACATTTTGACTTAGGCGCTGGTGGAGGCGTTTCGGTAGAAAAAATGGTTACAGGAGGAGCCGTCGGATTAGTGGTTGATACTAGAGGCCGACCGTTAGACCTATCTAAACCAAGTATAACCAATGATCACAAGAATCGTTGGACGGAAGCGTTGGAGCTATATCCCTAATTTTGTAAGGGATATTTTGGATAATTCTGTTTTTGAATTTAGGAAATGAATGAGTTGAACTTTGATCAATAATCGTATTAATATAATATTTTGTCGATTCGGTAATCAAAAGAAAATTGGAAAATTAGATTGGGATATTCAACCATGCAGATTCAGCAAATAGAACGATCGAGAATAATTGTCCTAACAGATATTACCAATGAACCTGACGACGAACAATCTATGGTTCGTTTTCTTTGCTATTCCAACGAGTTTGATGTTGAAGGGTTGGTGGCTACAACTTCTTGTTGGCTTCGTGATCGGGTCGCACCTGAACAAATTATTGAACGGATTCAAGCATATGGGCAAGTTAGGAATAATCTGTTAACTCATGCGCCCTATTATCCAACCGCCCAATTTTTGTTAGACCGTACAACCACCGGTCTTTCCGTATACGGCATGGATGGAGTGGGTGCAGGAAAATCCTCAGCCGGCTCTCAATTAATCATTGATGTAGTTGATAAACCTGATCCTCGTCCAGTGTGGATCTGTGTTTGGGGTGGCGTTAACTGTCTGGCCCAAGCACTATGGGATATTCGCCAGACCCGAACAGCAACAGAAATAAATAAGTTTATTGCTAAATTGCGGGTCTACACCATCTCCGATCAGGATAATAGTGCTCCATGGATTCGACAAGAATTCCCTAATTTGTTTTATATTGTCAGCCCTGGTTACGAAGAAAATGGTGCAGGTGGCTATCATCATTCAACTTGGGTTGGTATCTCTGGTGATAAATTTCACGGTCGGTTTGATGGCGCCAATTTTGATATTGTTGATAATCCTTGGCTAGACCAACACATTCGATATAACCATGGGCCCTTGGGCGCCTTACACCCACAGACTAAATTTTTGATGGAAGGAGATACGCCTAGCTTTTTGTACCTAATTCCAAACGGCTTAGGTGTACCAGCGCAGCCTAATTATGGAAGTTGGGGAGGGCGCTACGAGCTATATGCTCCTATTCAACAATCGTGGCACTATCAGCAAGAAACACGTTCCATATGGACAGATGCAATGGATCAGGTTCTCGGTGAAGACGGTAAAATACACCAAACTAACAAAGCTACTATTTGGCGTTGGAGAGAGGCCTTCCAACATGATTTTGCCGCTCGTATTGATTGGAGTAATACTAATCAATTTGAATTGGCTAATCATAACCCAATTGCAGGTTTTTCTGGCGATGTTAGTCGAGGTTCAATTCACCTAACAACACAGTCAGGGCAAACTGTCGAACTAAGTGCTGAAGGATCAACTGATCCGGACGGTGATGCCATTACCATCCGGTGGTTCCAATATCAAGAAGCTGGCACTTTAGAGCAAAAATTGGTCATTCGAAGTCATTCCGAAGCCAAATCTAGTTTTGTAGCCCCTTCTGTTAACCAGACTGAGACAGTACATATTATCTTGGAAGTCAAGGATGATGGTGATCCTTGTCTGTATAACTATCGGCGAATCATCGTCGAAATTTTGCCCAAATGAGGTGATTCTATGTCAGGTGATTTAGGGTTTTTTGATAATCCTGTTTCTTTCACCGAAAAAAATGCCATTGTAACTGGTGGTAGTCGTGGTATTGGTCGAGCCATTGCCTTAGAATTAGCCCAGCGAGGCTGCCACCTGTTGATTAATTACAACAGTAATCAAGAAGCCGCTATCGAAGTTCAACAGCGTATTCAGGAAATGGGACGTCGTGCTGAGATTATTCAAGCTGATATAGGAAACCTTTCTGATCATGAAAAACTAGTTCAATTTGCCACTAACACATTAGGATCGATTGATATTTTAATCAATAATGCTGGTATTACCAGAGTGTCTGATATATTAGCTGAAAAAATCGAAGATTATGACACAGTAATGAATACTAATTTAAGAGGACCACATTTTTTAACTCAACGTGTGTCCAAATATATGATCCATCATGGTATCAAAGGTGCGATTATTTTTACTCTTTCTATTTCCAGCCGAGTAGGCTCTGACAATCGGGCTGCTTACTGTATCTCTAAGTCTGGTCTAGAGATGAGCATGCGAACCTTTGCCGGTCGATTGGCAGAGGAAGGTATTAAGGTTAATGGTGTTGAAGCAGGTGTAACTGATACAGATTTGGCTCGAGTACGAGTTCCCGATTACGCAGAAGCCGCAGATAAAGGTTACATTTTAATGTACCGGCCGGGTCAACCTGAAGATGTAGCCCAAGCCACTATTTCAGCTTTGACACTCTATGATACTGGGGTGTTAATTCCCTGTTCTGGTGGAATTCGAACCCCCTTACTTAATTTGCGTTCGATGACAGAGCTGACTACTAATAATCAGGGTTAATTGCTTCAGATTTAACCGTCGACAAACAACTATTTGGGAAGAGAGAATCATGTTAAAGACAATTCGAGTTGCCTTTATCGGCTGTGGTGGAAATTCAAAGGGGCACGGTCGAAGTGTGGCCGGTGTAGAAGGAACAGAAATTGTTGGCCTAGTTGATGTTAGCTCCTCAGCCATCAGTAGCTTCAAGTCGGCCGTTGAATTGAAAGAAGATATATCTACTTTCGATAATCACAAAGCTATGCTGGCTGAGATTCAGCCTGACGCGGTAGTCATCAGTACGCCACATACACTTCATTTTGAGCAGATTATGGATTCCTTGAATGCAGGTTGTCATGTCCATACGGAAAAGCCAATGGTTTGTACAGTTGATCACGCTAAACAAGTAATCAACAAAGTAAAAGAGAGTGGCTTGCATCTAATGATCGGCTACCAAAGGCATTTACAGCCGGCTTATATGTACTGTCGTCAAGTCGTTCAGAGTGGTGAATTGGGCAAAGTCAATTTTGTAACCGCACACCAATGTCAAAATTGGTATCGCAATCAACAAGGTCGCTGGCGTATGACTCAGGCTCTTAGTGGAGGAGGTCAGCTTAATGATTCAGGTAGCCATCTAATCGATATTTTATTGTGGATTTTGGAAGCTAGTCCCAGTGAAGTCTATGCCATGATGGACTATAAAGATTGCGAAGTGGATATTTTGACTGCTATGACCATTAAATTTGACACCGGCACTTTATGTAATATCAGTGTGGTTGGACATGCGGTGGGTGGCATGTCCGAAGATTTTACCATTTGGTTAGAGGAAGGCACACTTTTTGTTCGTCAAGGTACAATCTATCGAGAAGAACAGGGAACAGGTCGTCTAGAGGTACAGGAAACTGACTTGCCAAATGGTAGCAATAAAGACCGGACTTTCATAGAACTAATTCGGGGTGATCGAACTGACAACCCAATTGACATGTCAAATGGGTTGCGAGTGATTCAGTTGACCGAAGCAGCATGGAGATCAGCTGATCTCAACCGGCCAGTACAGGTTGATTTAGATTAAGCTAATCATAAGAAGATAGGCCATTTCTCATTCTGAACTTATCTCTTGTTAGTCGAGTCAAAAGTCTGGTTAATAGACGTTGTGTGGTGACAGCAGTTAACTACCAGCTGACATTCCCCAACGCCCTCCATCGACATGAATAGTTTGAGCAATAATACAAGAAGCATCATCGCTCAACAAAAAGGTAATTACTGAGGTTATCTCTGCTGGGTTACCTAGTCGACCCATGATGCAAGATTTGATAGTTGATGTTTCTAGTTCTTTTTTTCGTTCCTCAGGGTTGTCGTGGCCCCCGAAGTGCATTTCGGTAACAATCTAGCCAGGAGCAACAGCGTTGCCCCGAATGCCATAATTGACAAATTCCGCTGCCATCGTCTTGGTGTGTGAAACCAAACCTGATTTGATAGCGTCATAGACTCATTGGTTAGGTCGTCCCAAGAAGCCGCCTTCAGATGATAAGTTAACAATTCCACCTCCTCTCTGCTTCATCAATGGTAGTAATTCTTGCGTCATCAGTACCCAACCACGTAAACTGATTCGGGTTTCTGGATCCCAATTTTTCAACCAAGAACCATCTTCGATTTGGCCCTGCCTCACAATAGCTGCATTATTAACGAGCAAATCTAAAACAGAATAATGTTGGGCTACAGACTACCCGGTAGATCTAACCGCCTCATCGTTAGCTAAATCTACCGGCATGAAAATCGCCTTTCCCCCACTCTTTTCTATATTCGAGACTGTGTGTCGACCTAATTCAGTATTGTTATCAGCAACAATAACTTCTGCGCCTTCTTTCGCTAAACGAACTGCAGTCGCTCGGCCGATACCGGAAGCGCCACCTGTGACTAGTGCTACCTTGCCACTAAAACGGTACATACCATGCAGATTGTAATTCATACCTCTAAAGACCTCTCTTTTTGAGGGGAAAGAAAATTTAAAGTGCCATTAGGCTTCTGATCAAGATAGGATTTAAACCAGCTTAGTTACGAATCAACGTTTATTCTTTAACAGATCTTGTCATTGAAAAAAAAGTAACTAGACTTTGTTTCAGATCTTATTCGATCGGTTTTAAATGACAAATGATCAAAAATAATTACCGATAGAAAGAATAAACAGTTAAACCAGAAAAAAGCCGGACCAAAACCCAACCACCACCAATGATAAATTCACCTAGTACAAGACCGAGAAAGATAGGATAAGCTCGGCGGTAGAGGCGAATTCCTCCAAAACGAAGCAGAATAACTTTTATCAACCAACTGATGAAAATGGAAAACCATAGCCAACCACCAGTCCAATTGCTACTTCCAATGACATAGCCAGCTGGGTGAAAAGGGAAGAAAGGAAAGTAAGTCCTTAGCCACCAGAGAAAACTGACCACTAATGCACCCGCTACCATAAAAGTAACGGACGCTATATCTGTTTCTTTAGGATTATAAAGCCAATTCCGCAACATATTATATTGACCAACTCCTAGGTCACTATTTACACCGATTTGATAACCGACGTCAAGGTAAGCCCAACAAGCGGATAAAATACCAACAACTGTCGCTAGTAGCATAACTATAACCAAGCGATAAATTGACAAATTATTGGTATTTATTGCCTTGAACCCTTCTAGCAGATGTGGCATAACATGTGCCCGGGAACCGCGATTAAACGTGCCGTAAAGGCTCATCGTAGTTAGTGTAGGTGGTGCAAGACGACGACTACCAAATAGATCAACTAAAAAGTGATGGGGTGTAGCACTGACCTCATTAGTCGGTGGGCCGACCTCTGCCCGTACACGAGTGATACCTACAGACAGAAGAAAATAAAATAGAAAATATAAGGCTGAAACCCAAAGTGTCATACCATTTCGGCTAGAGTAAAAAAATAACAAAATCAATCCGCCAATTAAGCCCCAAACGGCCCAACGTGGATGATCTGTAGTAGATTGGTTAGCGAATGCTGACTTGATAATCGACCAAAAATAGCGCCGTCCATTATACACCGACATTATCGCCAATACTAAATAGCCGCCCATCACTTGTGAACGTTCATAAGGAAACCGGGGAAAAACGGCAATACCCATAGCCTGACCCAATATCCGTTCGAATTTCCAAAAAAAATAGAAAAACCAGACGGAAAAGGACATCCCTAATGGCATCAAAAAACCGAGACCAACAGCAAAAGACAAAATGTAGAATGGTGTCCAGCCGATGGCACTCCACGGTTTTTCAGTCAGGTATTGACCAATTTCGGCTTGGCGGACAGGAATCTGGGGCAAAACTGGCAAGAATACGTTTAGACCATTGATGAGATCAATGCTTCCAGCAATGGCAAAACCTAGCCACATCATTTTCGAGCGGAATAACCGTCCATCAGGGTGAGTAATGTCCAATGGTAATTGAATAATAGGATAAGCTAGACGTTCGTTTTGAATCCATTGTTTCCTTAGCAGAGTGGAAAGACAAATCATAATTCCAATCAAGATAGTTAATAGAACTGCCCACCACATTATCGGTTGAACCCAAGTAGAAAAATGGTGAAACTTGTAGAGTGTGCTTTCGCCATTATAGAACGCTTTTAGGACTGAAAGATCCTTGACGACCATCCAAACTGGAAGATGTCGCCCAAAAAGTTGTTTCCATTCATTTTCAGGCGTAGCAAACCAAAAACCATCGGATATTGTGGGCATAACCGTCTGTATCATATCGTGTCCCGCTAAAGCTGAGCCGATTGATAACATAGTGTAAATCGTCATAAGTTCGTCCCGTTGAAAAACAAAGTTCGGGGCAAAGACTCGTAAAAAAAAATTTAAACTTACCAAGATGGTCAAGGTGATAACTACATTGTAAATCAACGAAATAGTAGTGGGCAAAGTGCTCCAATATTTGAGGTGATTCCACATGATGAAATAGTTGTTTAATGGAATTAACAAGCTACCGAGCACAACTGATCGTAGTGAAATAGATTGAGAGAAAGAGTTGAGCCTAATTTTTATCATTGGATGGGCTGGTTTGGATCTAACTGTTAAAGCACTTAATGGAACACAAACTCAATTGTTGCTTTTAGTTGGCCAACCGAGTCTGTGTTCCATTAAGTGTCTGGTATTATGGAATTTTTGTCGAAATCAACTTTCGCTGGCACCAACAGTAACGCCGACAATATCTTCCAATATTTTTATAATAGTCCAGTTGTCTTCTTCAGGATTAGTCGCCTGACCAGCCTGAAATAGCTCGTAGGCAACGCTGGTAGTGAACAGTGGTACACCACAGTCTTTAGCCATGCTTCTAGCAATACCCAAATCCTTAAACATAGTGCCTATGTTACTTTGCCCTTTGAAATTACGATCGATGATATTTTGACTGGTATCTCGGAATAGGAAGTTACCAACTACACTAGTACTGACTACCTGTTGCAAGATTTCTGGTTTAACGCCAGCTTTAACTCCTAATATGAGAGCCTCGAAAATACCTGCGTAAGTCACCCCAGTTAGCGCAGCTAAAGCGGCTTTAACTGTTTGTCCCATACCGACGTCTTCACCTACATGGTAAATATTTTGTCCGACAGTTTCCAACACTTGACGGTTACTATCTAGGACAGATTCAGAACAAGCCACCATCATGGTTAGTGTACCTGCCTCTGCTCCCGGTGCACCGCCACTGACCGGTGAGTCTATAACCTCAATCTCTTTTTGGGCTAGCATTTTGCCTATTTCGATCATTTCAGACCGAAGAATGGTGGCGGTGCAAATGAGAGTTGCCCCTGGTTGTAAGCTGGTTAGTAAACCGTCTGATCCGTCTAGGATAGACTTAATCTGGTCTCCATTCATTACCATTGTAAAAACGACGTCTGAGTTCTGGCCGACTATTTTCGGTGTTTTCGCTCTTCTGGCACCTATCTTAACTAAACCTTCTACTGGCCCAGGCTGGACATCAAAGGCTGTAAGTTCGTAGCCTGCTCCTAAGATGTTTTTAGCCATCCGCCCACCCATATTGCCAACACCGATAAAACCGATTTTTTTCATTTCCGAAACCTCTGATTTAAATTATCACTCAATTACAAACGATACTATATTAGCATCGTTAGCAATTAAGTATCCAGCCGTAGCATAGCTTTTGGCTTGACTGAAAGTTAAACCCATAATACAATAGTCTGGAGTTAGAATCTGTATTTTTCAGATCAGTATTACTAATACAAAATTGGGGCTGATAAAATGGCAAAGAAATTAACCGCTGATCAGGTTCAGTTTCAGCTGGCTCGGCTTGACGGTTGGCACATACAAAACAACAAACTACACAAGACATTTCACTTCTCTACCTTCATACAGGCCTTCGGTTTTATGACCCAACTAGCGTTGGTTGCCGAGTCAATGAATCACCATCCCGAATGGTTTAATGTGTACAATAAGGTCGCCATTGACTTAACAACTCATGAAGTCGATGGTATTAGCGAACTTGATTTTCAGCTGGCGAGTAAAGCCGACGATCTGGCTTAACTATTCCCGTTGGCTGGTTTTTCACAGCCTTCGGCTTCTTTCCTATCTAGTTCAACGAGTATCACCTACAACGATCACTAATTTGGGTAATTGGTTGGGTTGGTTAGCATATCATCTTTTCAAACGACGACGTCTGGTTGCGCAAAGAAATATAGCTACAGTCTTTGCCGACCACCTTTCAACCATTGAAGTTGATGATCTTTGCCAACGTAACTTTCGGCATATCGGTCAAACCGTGAGCGAGTTTTTGCGTTTTCCCACTTTTACTCGTGATAATTTATGGCAGTGGGTCGAATTGGAAGGCGAAGAATATCTGCTGAAGGCACTTCAGAAAAATAAAGGCATTATCCTATTTTTACCCCATTTTGGCAATTGGGAAATGCTTTCTTTAGCTTATGGTGCTCGTTTTCCCAATCGTGTTAAAGCCATTGCATTTCGTCTCAAAAATCGATTGCTTAACGATTGGGTATGGTCTTATCGCCAACACCTGAGTGCTGAGATTGTGCCACAACGACAGGCTATTCGTGAAACACTTCGAACCTTAAAAAGTAATGGCATCGTTGGATTTTTAGCTGATCAGAACGCTACCAATGCTGGCGTTTTCGTTGATTTTTTCGGTAAACCTGTCTATGCTGTGAGAGGTCCGATCGCCTTGGCGCTTAAAACTGGTAGCCCAATTTTGTTCTCGATTGCCGTTCGGCAGCCGGATGGGCGACACAAAATCCACATTCATCCACCGACCCACCTACGAGTTACGAATGACTACGAAGACGATATTCGATACAATACGCAGAAGATGTTAGACCTTTTGGAAAATTATATTTGTCAATACCCTGATCAGTGGTTATGGATGCATAACCGGTGGAAGATCAAATCATCAGCCTGATTCAATAAAATCCATCTAGCGGCGATGCAGTCCAATGCCAAATATGGTAAACTGTCTCACGTCAGTATTCGGTCGGTATTGGTAGAGAACATCAGCCCCAGAAAATGAGCGACACTAAACCCTAGAGGAATTGTATGGGAACCTATTTGAAAAAAAGAGTCTTCTCTCTTGTGGCATTGAGTCTGGTGGTTATTTCTGTCTCAATGTTTTTTAGCTTCGGTGGACGAGAAGCCATCAGCCAGAAATTTAGAAAACGAACAACGATGAGCATGATTCGAACGCTCGATGAAACAGTAAGACTGGCTGAAAAAAACTTTTACGAGGATGTTGACCGCGAAAAGTTATACGAAGGTGCAATTCAAGGAGCTTTGTCTGCCCTCGGCGATCCGTACTCATTTTATCAATCACCACAAGAACAACAGTATGAACAAGAGACATTAATTCGAGGTAAATTTGGTGGACTGGGCATTACCATATATGAAGATAGTGGGCTGGTAAAAATTGCACGGCCATTACCAAACACACCTGCTATGCGGGCCAGATTACACGCAGGCGATTATATCATCAAAGTTGAAGACGAACCCGTCAGCATCGGTGGTACGACAGGTGTTACACTCAACGATGTGGTTAGCAAAATTCGGGGCGAAATTGGTACTGATATTACCATTACTATTCAAAGACGAAATGTGGAAAAGCCATTTGATGTAACACTAACTCGAGCCGAAATTGAGATTAGTAGTGTTGAACAGACAATTATCGACCAATCGATTGGTTATATCCGCCTCAACCGTTTTACCGGCCTAACTGACAAAGAATTTCGTCAGGCCATGCAAACCCTCTTTCCCGATGGACAGATCAAAGATATTAGGTCGTTAATTTTAGATCTACGATATAATCCTGGTGGTTTGTTGATTTCAGCCAATTCAGTTACAGATGCTTTTCTTGCCGGTGGTTTGATCGTTTATACCAAGGGACGGCTGGCTCAATTTAATCGTGAGCATCGAGCAAGCGGCCGCACACTTTGTCCATTAAACACCGATGTAATTGTCCTAATTAACGAATATAGTGCCAGTGGTTCAGAGATTGTTGCTGGGGCTTTAAAAGATCATAAACGGGCATTGCTAGTTGGTGAAAAAACCTACGGTAAAGGTGTGGTCCAACAACGATTTTCTTTAGAAAGTGGTGGTGCGGTTTCGCTGACTATCTCTACCTATTACACACCTAATGATGTTTCTATTAATAAAAAAGGCATTGAGCCACACATTGAAGTTGTACCACTTCAATTAGAAACTGACGTCGCTCAAATGCGTCAGAAGATGCGTTTGGGTCGACATGTGAATAATTTTGTTATCAATTGGATTGAAGAACAGGAGAAAGAATTAGGCGTGGTTCCCAAAAATTTTTCGCCCTTCACCTCAAAGATGCCAGAACTGATGCAAAAATTAGTTGAAAATGACATTCAGTTGAGCGAAGAACTAGTCCGATTGGAAGCTCAACGGATATTTAACGATAACGTGGGAATATATCAACTAATTGATCGTGAAAATGATCGTCAACTACAAGAAGCTATTCAGCTAATTCAGCAAGGGAAAGTCCGAAAATTGATACAAGAGTACTCAGCTAATACTAGCAAAACGGCCGACGACAATAAATTGAAACTGTAAATAAAAGTGAATACTAAGCAGGCCCTAATGCAGTTGGGCGTAGATGAAGGAACACTTACTAAGCAACAAAAGCAAGCTCTTGACCAAGATGGTTTCTTCGTCCTTGAAGAAGCACTAAGCAAAGAATCGTGTGCTAAAATGTGTCGCCGATTCGACCAGATTCAAAAAGTCGAAGGGACACGTGGAGGCTGGGAGGTCCATACTGAGCCCGGAGCACCAAGGCTGTCAAACAGTTTAAACAAAGCGACTGAATTTGACGATTGCCTCTACATAAAACCGTTGTTAGCTACTGCCTATTACCTCTTGAACCCAGCCTTTAAAGTTCATGGTTTCAATATTCGTGATGCTTCGCATGGTCACGGTCATCAAAGACTCCATAGCGATTATGGCCAAGCCGTTGAAGCAGGTAATTGCCATATTGTCAATTCTTTGGTTTTGTTGGACCCTTTTACATCAGACAATGGAGCTGCCAGGATTGTGCCTGGTTCTCACCGGTCTGGCTTACGACCAGAAGACGTGATGGATGACCCGTTAGATGCTCATCCAGATGAAATTCATTTGACCGCACCGGTCGGTAGCGCGGTCATTCTGAACGCACACACTTGGCACGGTGGCACTCTCAACATCAGTGGAAAAAGGCGGAGAGTAGTTCACCTTTCCTACTGTTTGCGGCATGAGCCACAGCAATTTGTACAACAAGATTTTCTGACCTCATCATTGTATAGCAGAATGCCACCAGCTCACCGCTATTTATTAAAAATCCACTCACTTGACTCCCAGACTAAGACAGAAGTCATATAAAAACTAGGATTAATATTATCGGCCACACTTTTTGCATTAATTACCAAATAGTCCTAAGCTGGTGGATAGTTACTATAATGGGAATAAAATAGAGGGGTTGTTACTCAATTCAAGGATGATGCGGGGGATTTATGACGACCACAATCCAGAGACAGTACACACCGTTGGAAATACTTTGATCCTAAACTGAACTTAGTTTTCAGGAGTTTTAGCTGTCGTTTAATGAGAACGATAATTTTGACCAGCCACTCAATAATTTATTAGCCGCTGTCAGTATCCTTCTTAGGGCTGCTTTTACCCGGTGAAAAATGACTATCATGCCGGTTGTCAAAGCCTACCAACACTGTGAAACTAAATAAAAATCAGAAAAAAGTGTTTCCAGAAAAGTGCGCAGAATTGTCGGCAATTCCGATTCAAAACAATGGAGGTTCAGATGCTAAAACCATCTAGTAACTACGAGAGTAATACAGCCTATGCTATAACAATTACTGGTCATCAACAAGCTGAATTGCTACCACTCGAAGCTGATTTAACTCGCCCACTTGCACCAGATGAGGTCGTCGGACAAACACTAGCTACCTTGGTTAGTGCGGGTACAGAACTCAATTCAGCCTACTTAACTGAGTCTGACTTTCCCAAACGACTCGGATATGCCGCAGTTTTTCGATTAGACCAAGTCGGTACAGAGGTTTCGGACTTAAAGGTAGGTGATATCGTTTTTTCTTCCGGGTCTCATTGTTCCTATCAAAGGCAGTTGGCTAAAAATGTTTTGTTGTTACCGACCGGACTATCGGCAGAGATAGCTGTTTTTGCTCGTATAATGGGCGTCAGTATGACCACACTAGCTACTACCCTAGCTCGCCCTCCAGCTAAAGTATTGGTATGTGGATTGGGTCTAGTTGGCCACCTAGCAGCCAAAAACTTCTTGGCTGCTGGTTATCAGGTCTATGCCTGTGATCCTGTCGAATCACGTCGTCAGATAGCGACGGAAAATGGTATTGATAATATACTAATACAAGTACCTACTGAATCAGATCGACTGCACGGCCAATTTCCACTCGCCGTTGAATGTTCTGGGCATGAGCAAGCTTTACTAGATGCAGCATTGGCTATCCGCAAAGGAGGTGAAGTCGTGTGTATCGCTACACCTTGGCGAAAAATCACTGATTTATCTTTACATGCACTACACAATGCCATATTTTTTAACTATGCACATATTCGAAGTGGTTGGGAATGGGAATTACCTCACCACCCGCAAGATTTTACACACAACAATCTATTCGATAACTATGCTGGTGCCTTGCGTTGGTTACAAGAAGGTCGAGTGAATGTTGATAACATTTATTCCAAATATCATCCAGCTGACACACAACAAGCTTACCAAGACTTGCTCCACAAACGCACCGACCGGTTAGCGATTGTCTTTGACTGGTCGGAAATAGCCCTGGAAGGGGAGTTGGTTAACTCAAAAACGAGGGCGGAATCTCAAACAATGTACTCAGATTTCCGTCAAAACCTACTCTACATCCAAACTGGTAACACTGCGCTTACATCCAACATACATGGCATGTCAATGTTAGTTGATGGGGAGATTATTGAACCAGAACTGCCTTTTATGTACCAAACACCATTGGAGGCGATACAGGATGGTTGGCGTATAATCCAATTTCCTAATACATCGTTAATGATGGATGAGTCTCGGACTTATGGACTTGGTTGTGAATTTATTCTAGAAAAAATAAAGAGGTAGTTTATGACCCAGACTCAAACTTACGACTGTCCTCCAACACTCAATGATGACGAAGTTTTTAATTTCTGCAAAACTGGTTACCTAATGCTAGAAGGTATAGTAGCAGATGATATAAACCTGCGTACCACCGACTACATTGAAAAAAACGGGCATCGATCTTTGCTCAACGAAAATTGGTTTATAGAAGCCGTTTTTCAGAACCCGCAAGCTGCCGGAGCAGTTCGCTCTTTATTGGGAGCTAACTTTGCTTTGCCGATAAAACTACCTAATCATAGGGTTAAATGTCCAATGGAATCTCAAAATTGGCATCGGGATGGTGGTTCGCGCTATGGACCAGCAGTTAACCACTTGCAGGTGTTTTACTATCCGCAAGATACGCCACCTGAAATGGGGCCAACCGAAGTTTTACCCGGTTCACACTTTTTCTTTTCCTTACAAAGTTGGATGGGACATTACGGTACTATTCGTGGAGCAGAATTGACTACGGCGCCCGCGGGTTCGATTTTCATTACCGCTTACTCAATTTGGCATCGCCGCTCTAAATCAACTACTATCGGCTGGCGAAACATGCTGAAATATATTTATTGGCGAATGACTCCTCCCCAGCGGGATTGGATTATTGACCCTAATTTTGAGTCAGGACATCCTCAAAATGCTAAATTTCAGCATCCAACCCACCAGCAGCAGCATCGGAATTGGTTTGATGCTGCGGAGATGTACTATTGGTTATGTGGTGGTAAGTTTGACTTTGACCGAAAAGTTGGCCATGACCATTGGCCTCCCGGCTACCCCGTACCTAACTGGACTCCCGAGAACTACCATAATTTCTAATCTATTCCAGTAAAGACAATGGATCGACAGCATTTTTTACAGTTTTCTACCATAACTTTTATTACTTTTACCGTTGGTTAATTACAGACATTGACAACTTTTTTGGTGCAACAGAGGGCGTTTCCGTGTTTTATATAGTTGACAAAAAGGAAACTGGAAGTTGATTGCTGAACCGATTCGTTTTAAAAGAAGGGTTTACTTAGTCAGAGCCAAAACTATCCATTATGGATATAAAGTAAGTCGAGAAACACGATACATGACCACAGTTAAATAAAAATCATGCTAAATTCGAGACAACTCGCTGACTATCAAAAACAAGGCTACTTACTAGTTGAAGGCTTGATTCCTGATCAAGTTTCTAGAAAAGCTATGGATAAATTATGGTCGATATTAGAAATGCAACCCGGCCAACCAGAATCTTGGAAAACTGTCCCAAAATTGGCTAACGTACAGGCATACCGAAACTTGATTGACATCACCACTACTGACGCCGATCTTTTGGCGTGTTGTACACCTGAATTTATGCAAGCCAGTTCTCAACTGACTAATGATCCTTTAGTGTCAACACATTATCCAAATGGTATCAATACCATCAATGTTTTTCCCTCCGAAAAATGGTGGTGTGGTAAAGCCCACATTGATGGCATTGAGTTAGGAGGAAAAAAACATCGCCGATCACTTCCGGGACCACTCAGAATGGTAGTGTTAACTTTTCTTAGTGATACCAAATCCAAAGGTGGTGGCACAATGGTTTGGCCACAATCTCATCACAAAATCCGTGCCTTCGCTGAATCAGATAGCGAGAAGTATCACTATCTTACCGACTTACACAATGATGTACCTTCGCTGAATTTAGGAGATCCGATCGAATTACAGCCTAAACGGGGCGATGTTTTGTTTTTTCAGCATATGTTTGCTCATGCGGGTACTGCTAATATTAGTCAAATTCCACGATTCGCATTCCGTTACCTTTGTACTTGTCGATCGTGTGAACGGTGGACTCATTCAGCTGAATGGAATTTGTGGACCCCTTGAACTAAAAAACGATTTTGTGAGTCGAACAAATATACAAAAAATTATAGATGGCGAATCTTGAGCCTGAACAAATTGCCATGTTGAAAAAAATGGCTGGTTCCTACTAGATCATCAGGTTTTTATTGCGTTTTCCAACTTAGCTAATTTAAGGTGTAATTTCATGCTTAATCAACCTAATATCTTGGTTCTGCACAGCGACGAACACTCTTACCGGTTTCTATCACATCGAAGTCGAAAGAATGGAGGCGAACCTTGCCAAACACCGACACTAGACCAGTTGGCTGAGCAAGGAATTAGCTTTGACAAAGCTTACTGCCAATTTCCACTGTGTTCTCCTTCTCGGATTGCTATGCTAACTGGTCGCCATGCTCATCGATGTGGTGCTTGGGCTAACGAATCAATTTTATCGCCTGAGTATCCGACCTGGGGATCACACTTTCAGGCTAATGGCTACCAAACGGCCACAGTAGGAAAGATGCATCTCGGTGGTTCTCTTCAATATGCAGGTTTTGGCGCACGACCTTACGGCGATTTTGGTGGTATGTGTTCGCACCAGTATGACCCACTAAGTCGACACAATTCACAAAATTCAGCTGGAATGACTATGCGCTCTCGTACTGCTGATGCAGGATTGAGCGAGATTCCTGAATCTTTATTGCAAGAAAACATGATTATTCGTGAATCGATAGCTTGGTTGCGAGAGAACCATCATACCCATCCCGATCAACCTTGGCTATTGTATACCTCTTTCAGCCGACCACATTTTCCCTTAACTGCGCCCCGTCGCTATCTGGAACGGTATTACGATTTTCAAACTAACCAACCAACTTTGGCAACCCCACCTTACGTGGAACGGAGTGGTGATACAGCTAATCATCCGATGACGTTAGGTGCGATCAAAGGGTTTCAGACGGAAGCTATTAGCACTGCAGAGGAGATGAAAGCTAGAGCGTCTTATTTTGCTTCTGTTGATTTCTTGGATGAGATGTTGGGCGACTTCTTGGCATTATTACAACATAGTGGATTCTTAGATAACACTGTTATCATTTATACTTCAGACCATGGAGAATTGTGTGGTGAACATGGCTTATGGTGGAAAAATACCTGGCACGAAGCTTCGACTCGCGTCCCTTTTATCATTTCCCTGCCAAGTCATCGAAACGGCAGTTTGGCGCCACAAACTATTTCTACTCCAATCTCATTAGCCGATATTTTTCCGACAATATGCGGGTTATCTGGTATTGAAAGCCTAACTGGGTTGGATGGAATCGATCTTTCCTTAGTCATAACCGGCCAACAGAAATCAGACCAGTTGACTCAACGTGCTGGCGTCATTACAGAGTCTTTGACACCTCGTTGGGGGCCAGGTACTGAATTTCGCATGATTAGATCTGAGCGATATAAATACGTTGCCTTTCGTGGAAGCGACGATTTGGCATTTGATCTCGTTAAAGATCCCGATGAGCAGCATAACCTGCTTTTAGAAAAGCAAGTCCCTGATGAATTAACTCAGTTGAAAACAGCAGTCTTGAAAGACTTCAATTTCGATAAGGTCGAAGAAATTCGTCGTCAGGACAATCAATTGCTAAAACAACAGTATCGCAAGCGAGTTAATCCTAAAACGCCTAATCAAATTTTATTACGAGATGGACGATTGGTTGAAGCCGATTCACCACTTTACCGCCCAGAGGTTGTTAGTTCCCATATTAACCTTGATTTCGATGATTCACCAAACATTTAGATTATTTCTTGGGCATAGCTCACTTTGTGAGTGGTATATAGGCCTCAGAAACAGTATCAGCTTATTTTTCTATTGAAACAGACGAATATTGTTAATTACCATTATCGTTTGATTCGAGTATATTACACTCTTTTTTTGCCAATACTTCTATTACCCATTTGTATTAGAGACTTCAGCAATTCATTAGCCATAAAATATAGGTTTCTCAAATTAGTGGTACAAATATTGTTTTTTGCTTTTAGAAAATCTTCAAAAACTGCTGATTTCCACCTAGGCCAACGCTTGAATTGTTTAAAGACGAGTTACAAGGTTATCTAATCCAAGTTCGATATCTGCTCTTGAACATCTGCTGGCGTCAGGCTTTAACACCCACTTAACAAAAAAATCAAACAAGCAAAGTAACGGCCTCCTTTCCCTTTTCTAAACTTCACCAAATGATAAATCAGACTTGACAAATGCTTGCCATTTGTGTGAAATTTATGTCCGTTCGTCACAAATTTGAAGATGATAAAAAATAAGTCAGCATAATGAATCAGATCCTAGATCACTATCAAACCTTACAGGTTGAGCCTGAAGCCAGTGTTGAGGATATCAAGCAAGCGTTCCGTAAACTTGCTAAACAATATCACCCAGACAAAAATCCGGGACGTGAAGCATCTTCCGAGCAGATGTTTCGCCGGATCACAACCGCTTATCAGGTATTAAGCGATGAGCAACGCCGTGTCCGCTATGACTTAACTCGCGAACGTCCACGAACCGAATTTCACAATTCTTATTTGGAACGTTTACGCCGAACGCAAGCAGATCAGAAACAATGCGAGTTGATGTTTCAAGAGCTACTCAACCGTAATCTAGAAGAAGGAATTCGGATTTATGAGGAATTGCGAACTAACAATCAGAATTTCGTTATCGATGATTTTCTTGGTTATGGAGACAGTCGGGATTGTGAATTTCTGCTTGCCGAAGCCTATCAAAGCAATAGTTTGTTCGAGAGAGCAATCGAGCTTTACCAAAAGCTAATCGACAATGAACAAGAAACCCCTTTTTTTTATCACTTCATCGATGAAATTAACGATCGTCTGTCCGAAATTTACATTGAAGCTTTGATTAAACCGAAAACTCTAGGGGATATTCCCATCTACTTGGAGAAAATTGAGAAACTAAAGTTATCCAAGCGTGATTTAGGTTGGATTTACAAAAAACTAGCCGAGTTTTATCTCGACCGCCATATGACCCAAGACGCCCGTCGGATGGTCAAAGCTGCGATGGATGCCAATCCCAAAATTACTGGAATTGACAACCTATGCCGATTAACAGGTGTTAATCGACACAATTAATCGAGTCCCTTACTTCAAATTATTCCACTATCAACTTTATTCTTACTTCACTTGGTTCAGTCGTTCCATCTGGGAAGTAGTTAACTCCCAGTCAAAAATACCGATATTATCTTGCAAATGTTGTTTCGAACTGGCTTTGGGAATCACAGAGATCTGCTGTTGAACTAACCATCGTAAAGCCACTTGTGCCGACGTTCGATTCTGCTCATTTGCAATTGACAATATTGTTGAATGATCCAATAGTGCTTGTTTGGCTAAGGGACTATAGGCTGTGACAGCTATCTGATTTTGTTGACAGTGGTCGATCAGCTCAGGAGATTGATGCCCAATATGACATTGAATCTGATTAACGCTAATAGGAGCAATTGCTCTAGCCTTTTCGATTAAGCTGATGTCGAAGTTACTAACTCCTAAACTTTTTATCTTTCCTTTTTGATGTAAATCTGTAAACGCGCCTAGTGTTTCCTCTAGGGGTACTTCAGGGTTAGGCCAATGAATGAGGAGCAAATCAATATAATCCATCCTTAGCTGATCAAGACAATCTTGGAACTGTTTATATACATCAGAAGTACTGAGCGAATCTCGCCAAATTTTGCTAGTCAGGAAAATATCAGTTCGATTTATATCGATTTCCCGAAAGGCTTGACCAATTTCCGGCTGATTATTGTAGAACCATGCAGTATCAAAGTGACGATAGCCAAGTTTATAAGCCGTCTTAACCGCTGCTTTGCAGGCATCATCTTTGAGTTGCCAAGTTCCTAAACCAAGTATTGGTATTTTCAGGCCAGACATGAGTGTAATATCAGGTATCATTTTGATCCTTTTCAATGAATATGATAGATTCGTTTCAGATTGCCCCAAGTTAGTGGTAATTTCCAATGATAATCAACATTTGTGCTTGGCATCACACTAGATCCAAAAACTCGAACATCATCGAAGCTGGCTATTGTATCCCAAGCCCAAACACCAATTTTTCCTCGTCTGTAGGTATCGTCAGTAAATTCAGCTTGTAATTCACCATTAATGGAAAGTGCTATTCGATTACCCTCAACTTGTACCTGAAAATTCAGCCAAACCTGACGCTTTAATTCAACATTCCTAGCTTCTATATGATCGTCGATGGCTTGCCGAGCAAAAGGCCCACCTGTCTTATGAAGCCATAATTCTGATACTTTTTCCTTTGGGCAAAATAAATAAACGTAATACTGAAATTCATCTTGAGCCCGAAAAACAATGCCGGCCCAGTTACCTTCGTAGATTCGGACTTTGGCTTGCAGAGTATAGTCTGTCCAGCTGGTTTCTCCGACCAGAGAGTGAATGGCTTTACCCCAGCGTTGTTTTTGATGATAGACTCCGTCTTCAACCTCCCAAATTCCTTTGGCCGCTTCCCATTGATCAGCATTCTCTTCAAAAGTCCAAGCTAATTCCCCCGCCTGGACCATTTGGCCACAAAAACTAATCGCCCCACTAAATATAAAAAAGAGAAATAAAGATGATGACAGTTTCATTCAGATCAGTTCCTTTTTCGCTCCACATTCTAGATGACTTTGATAAAAAAAACAAGGATGGCAGAATCAAATGTTATAAAAATTACAAAAAATGTATCATTTTTGTTGACGATTTGCGTTCATTTATGCTAGCTTAAGCGGGGTTTGTCGCTTTGTTCATTTGGAATAAAACAAATCAACTTTGGTCAATCCTAATAGTTTTTAGTTGAAAGAATAAGAAGTTAAAGGAGTAGTTTGAATGAAGTATCTAATTGACCGCTTTCTGTTGCTTTCACTTTCAGTACTAATGTTGGTGGCGATGGGGGCTGG
>CAYVHK010000039.1:0-3575 GCA_964451145.1 uncultured bacterium
ACGCAATTTCTGATCGTCTGCCAATCTGTGAATGATGTCAGTTGTGGCAGTTGCGAGACATCGGTATTGAATATCTGTAATGTTGCAGTTGTGGAGGGGGCGATATCTAATCGGAAAAATCAGGATATTTCAAACCTTTTTCGAAATTGCATAAGTCATCGGGATAGCAGAGAATGTTTTCAAGCACAATCATTTAGTTGGTGTTGGAGATATAGCAATTTTACAACCGAGTTGGTTAACTTAGATTAGCGACCACAAAAAGATACGCTTGTAGATTATTGTTGTAAATAAATGTTTATAATGATCTTGCGAGAATTTCATTCGCGTAATTGACGGGACGGGAGTGTGATAGAACTATGACAAATGTATTGTTTAAAAGCCATGAAATTCGTCCTTCAGCCACACAGTGTTTTTTAGGAGGAAGCTGGTGACTCGCGTCGTAGTGCTTGTGCCTGCTCGTTATGAATCCAGTCGTTTTCCAGGAAAGCCGTTGGCAGAACTACTGGGGAAACCGATGCTGCATCATGTATGCACGCGCGCTTTGAGCGCAAAAAATGTCGATGAAGTGGTCATTGCAACAGATAGCCCATTGATCAGGGCTGAAATGCAGGAAACAGGATTCCGCGTCGAAATGACATCACCCGACCATCCTACTGGTACGGACCGGATTGCGGAGGCCGCTGAACGCGTTGAGGGAGACATTATCCTTAATGTTCAAGGTGATGAGCCAATGATTAATCCTGCATCGATTGAAGCACTAATTGAAGTTTTTTTTAAAGATGAAAATCTTGACTACGCTCAACTGGTTAAGCGTATAAGTGATCCGGCCGATTTTGTGGACAATAATGTCGTAAAAGTCGCTTTAGACCAAAGCAGTAACATTCTATTCTATTCCCGTGCCCCAATTCCCTATCCCAAAGTGCGTGTCGAATATGACGCACACAAACATATCGGCGTATACGGCTTCCGGAGAAACTTTTTGCAGACGTTTACGACATTAAAACCCGGCCGATTGGAAAAAATCGAGGGCATCGAACAACTAAGGGCGATCGAACACGGCTATCGTATACGCGGTGTCGAAACAGAGCATGACACTATCAGCGTTGATACTCCGGGAGATCTCGAGGATGCTCGGCGCGCCATGATGGCAGGTGGGTAGAGGAGGTTAGTTCAATGGGGATCAGGCGTCGGTTGGTTTCTTTGCTAAGTTACTCAAAGGGTCGTCCAAAGGTGGTTCAATCTGAACTCTCTACCCCGACATATCTCAATCGTCATTGTGGCGAGCCGTTTCTTGTGTTGGGAAACGGCCCTTCACTTAATAAATACGGAAATCAAATTTATCGATTAATTGAAAAACAACAGCCTGTTGTATTGGGAGGAAACAATATCACCGAATTTGTTTATCCGACTTACCATGCGTTTACGAATCGAAAACGTTTTATAAGCTATGCGCAGACAATCGACTCAAATCGTAGTCGTGTGCTCTTAAGTCCTTATTTGCCTCCGTGGATTATTAGGCAGCACTACAGAGGTGAATATGAGCGCATTATGTATGTGTCTGATCGCGAAAACAGTTTCAATGTGAAAAACGGTATTATACTTGCAGAATGTCGTACCGTATCAGTTTTGCTGATAGCCGTCGCTTTGATTATGGGAGCGGGCAAGATATGGGTTGCGGGTCTCGACGGGTATGGGAGTCTATTAAATAACAAAGAGCCACTTCACTTCTACCGCACCGAAACCGACTTGGGTGAAGTTCGCGCGGTCGAACATTACTGCACTCGGTTTTTGCAAGAGATATCAGATTTTATGTTAGCAGAGAATAGAGAACCTTTTCAAATTCTCACGCCCACTTCCTACAAAAAACACTATGATAACAAAGAAATCATTGAGCTGGACTGACTAGTATCCATGTGCGGAATTGCGGGGTTTGTTAACATTGACGGTCAGCTTGCTGATGTTGATTTGCTGCGTAAAATGACACGTACGCTATCTCATAGAGGGCCAGATGGAGAGGGCGTTTGGACGTGCGGAGCTACGGGATTGGGTCATCGGCGTCTCACGATTATAGATCTGTCCGAGAACGGTAGTCAACCAATGTGTAATGAGACCGAAAAAGTATACATCACGTTTAATGGGGAAATATACAACTATCGAGAATTGCGATTGGGCCTTCAAAAAAAGGGCCACCACTTTCGATCGACCACTGACACGGAAGTCATTATCCACCTTTATGAAGAATATGGAACAGACTGTGTCAACAAACTCAACGGTATGTTTGCGTTTGCGATTTGGGATACCGAAAGGAAGAGTCTATTCCTAGCCCGAGATCGATTGGGTATTAAACCGCTATTCTTTTGCGTAGATCAAAAGAGATTTCGCTTCGGCTCTGAGATCAAGGCGATTCTTGCTGATCCTGGTTTTGAACGAATTGTCGATTCACAAGGGTTTCACAATTTTTTGAGCCTTAATTACACCACAGCTCCGCTAACTCTATTTCGAGGTATGCGCCAGTTAATGCCTGCGCACTGCCTTCTGTTTAAAAATGGGAAGCATCGGGAATGGCGTTATTGGGACATGTCCTTCGATCAACAAACTAGCAAATCAAATCAGGAATGGATTGATGAATTTGAAGATGTGCTCGAAGAATCTATCGAAAGGCACTTGGTATCGGATGTACCTTTTGGTGCGCTTCTAAGCGGAGGAGTTGATTCGAGTGCAGTTGTAGCGTTAATGTCGGAGAAGTTGACAACCAACCTCAAAACTTTCACGATCGGTTTTAATGAGTCCTCCTTTAATGAAGTGCACCATGCCCGCAAGGTAGCACAAGCATGTAAAACGGACCACATGGAGAAGATTCTAGAGCCAAGGATGGCAGATGTACTTCCAAAAATTGTCTGGCATAGCGAAGAGCCATTGGCAGATCCTTCTAGTCTTCCAATGTTCTACTTAGCACAGATGGTGAGCGAACGAGTCAAGATGGTACTTGGAGGCGATGGTGCGGATGAGCTCTTGGCCGGCTATGAAACATATCAAGCAGATCACATTGCTCGTTTATATCGAATTATTCCTCGGTTTTTGCGCCAGTGGTTGGTTTCTCCAATTGTGGAAAGTTTACCCGTTTCCTACAAGCATTACAGTTTTGATATGAAGGCCAAGCGGTTCGTACGTGCCGCGAGCCTACCTCCCGAAGAGGCTCATTTTTCTTGGAGGACGAGCTTTGACGAGGAAAGAAAACATGCTTTGGTCAAGGAATCGATTGTTGGTTCCAGAGCCACGTTCGAATTTTGCCGCCACTATTTCGATCGAGTTCCCGAAGCTAATTTCTTGAATCGTATGCTGTATTTCGACACTTGTTTTCATTTGCCTAATGACATACTTGCTAAGGTAGACCGGATGAGTATGGCTCATGGTCTGGAAGTACGGGTGCCGTTCCTTGACGTCAAGGTAGTTGAATGCGCTGCTCGAATTCCGCCCGGGTTGAAATTACGTTGGGGTATGAAAAAAATATTAATACTAAAGGAGGCAATGAAACGACGTTTGCCTTCCGGAATCGTTCAGCGTAGGAAGGCAGG
>CAYVHK010000039.1:3585-27792 GCA_964451145.1 uncultured bacterium
AACTGACCTTCGTGAGATGCTGTGTGATCTTCTTTCTCCGTCTAACTTGCGCCAACAGGATCTTCTTGAGGAGAAAACTGTCGGGAAATTAATTGACGACCATTTTTCTGGTGTTAGGGACAATGGTTTGGAATTGTGGGGACTTTTGGTGTTAATGGTGTGGTGGGAATCTTTCTTTAGTGGCAACTCCTCGAGGGTATTGTGATGAGTAACGCTTTTGCAACAGAAAGCAAACGAGCAGAAAGCACAGGTGTGTCCATTGTTGTTCCAGCGTACAATGAGGCCCAAGGAATAGAACTGACACTGGGACAAATCATGGACACGTTACAGAAGATGGAACAACCTGGTGAAATTATTGTTGTTGATGATGGAAGCGATGATGAAACGGGTAATGTGGCGCGGGCAGCTGGAGCTAAGGTGGTTCGGCATCCTATTAATAGTGGCTATGGTCGTTCGTTAATTACGGGAATTGAGATAGCGGATTATGACACAGTAGTTATCGTCGATGCAGACGGGACCTACCCAATAGAACAATTGCCCGAATTACTTTCTTTTTTTCGAACAGGTTTTGACATGGTTGTAGGTGCTCGACAAGGCAGGCATTATCGTGGGTCTCTGATGAAATGGATTTTGCGCGGTGTCTTTCGGTTTCTCGTAGAATTTACTTGCGGCCGATCAATACCAGACATCAATAGCGGCTTCCGTATTTTCTCTCGAAGAAAAGCGCTGGCCTACTTACCGTCTTATGCCACGGGATTTTCATTTACAACGACGATCACCCTGCTATTCATGCTGAATAATCATTTTGTTGGGTATGTGCCGATCAACTATAAGAAACGCCACGGAAAGTCAAAGGTGCGATTGCTGCGTGACACTTTACGATCGTTGCAAATCGTCATGACCGCAATTGCCCAGTACAATCCATTGAAGCTTTTTTTGTTGCAAATTTCGTTATGTCTGTTGGTTAATGTTGTCCTTATTGTTGGCAGTTTTTGCAATATCGAAAACGTTTCTTATTGGACAAACCGAGGAATCACTGTCTGGAACATCATGAATGTGCTCATGTCGATGGCAATACTCTCTTTAGTTCTTGTGAAGCCGCGAAAGGGCAATATTGCAGACGTTGGATCTGAATAACAACTCAATTTTAGGAACGGAACGATCTGCAATTTATGCTAATTCCAACTTAGTACTTTCGTGTAAAACACTAATCTTCCACTGTCACGCGTCATTTCTTCAGTATTGCGGTTGTTAAATTGGGAACCTTCCAATTGTGAAATGTGCAATCACCGGTGCCAACGGGCTCGTCGGTTCTTTTTGTACTCGTTGGCTAAATAATTTAGGTTATCACACGATTCGCTTTCAGCGGCAAATACAAGATGACGACACGAGACAGTTCGACTTGCATGGCTGTTTTGACGAGGAAGTTCTTCGAGATATTGATGCACTGGTGCATTGCGCCTACGATTTTGGTGCACGGGATTGGCGGACAATTCGCAAAATCAACGTCGATGGATCTATCCAATTATTGCGGGCGGCACGCGAAGCCTCGGTCTCTAAGATAGTCTACATTTCATCTGTCAGTGCGTATGAGGGTTGCAAGTCTCTTTATGGGAAGGGAAAACTCGAAGTAGAGACAGTTGCTTTAGACCTCGGTGCGGTTGTCGTCAGGCCTGGGCTAGTCTTTGGTAGTTTTCAGCATGGGATGCTTGGTGCGCTGAACCGGATGACTGCGTTTTCTGTATTGCCTGTGTTTGATGGCGGTTTGCAACCAATGGTCTTAGTACACGGTGATGATCTTGCACGGTTTGTCGGCGCAATACTGGAAGAATGGTGTACAGAAACAGAGCCACTTATTGCCGCCCGTTCTGATTACGTCACATTTAAAGACATCCTGATTGAATTGGCAAGGAGGCGAGGGAAATCGTTGTCATTTATCTCTATTCCCAGCTCGGTTAGTCTGGTCGCGATGCGAATTGTCGAGAGATTTGGCTTGCATTTGCCTTTCAGTAGTGACAGTCTCGTGAGTCTGCTAAATCCTGCCCCCGATATCGACTTTTCGGCAACTGATCGATACGGAGTCAGGTTCAGGAGTTTTTTCAGTTGATTGCAGAAAAATTGGGCACAAGATCTTTGAAAAAGTTCCGACCAATCGCTTCTGACGGTTTCATCTGGCTAATGTTACAAGCGGGTGTAATCCTGGTCTATTTGAGATGGTCTGGTAGGTTGACCTTAAGGCATGACAGTGATACAAATAGTTATTTGGTTGTGGCTGGGTTGACCTCGGTAACGGCTTGGTTGGAAAGTCTGCGAACCTTTGGATATCCAGCGTTCCTTCGGGTGACTGCAATTCTTTCACCCGACTATGCCCTTATCCCTATCATCCACTTCGTCCTGCATGTCATTGCCGTAATAATATTCATGTGGGCTCTCAAAATTTACGGTTTTTCTGAAAGGCAGTCGCTAGTTGGAGCGAGTCCGTTGCTCTACGTAGAGGCCATCATCAACAATGTTCAATACTTGCTCACTGATAGTTTAGCTGTGTCTTCGGCAGTAGTCACGACTTCTCTTCTCCTTGCAATTTCGGTTCGTAAGTCGAGTATTAGGCTGTGGTTGTATTTTGGAGTTATGTGCTTTTTAACATATCAGATTCGACCTGCCTACCTATTTCTTATTCCACTTCTACCCTTATTGGGCGTAGCGTTTTTGTGGCACAGAAAAGAGGCATCGGAATGGGTTCACGTCAAGAATTTGGTCGCTCGAGCTCTCATTGCCTGTCTATTACCCTATCTTGCCTTCTGTACCATTCGCTGGGTTGCGGTCGGAGATTTTGCTTTGGTGTCGTTTTCGGGTTGGGTGCAGACAGGGACCACTGGCCAGATGTTGGACAATTCGCTTGTTGAGGATCTTCCAGAAGATCTGAAGGATCTTGGACGGGGGATTGTTGAACAGCGGAAAAAAAATAGAGACGTGGTAAGTTCAGGAGATTCGGAAGAGATAAATCGCCTTGTTGAAGATCTGTCATTTGAATTTGGCACTTTCAGAACTGTCCCTAATCGAGCTGATTTCCTCAACGATGCAATTGGTTGTGCGGATCCCATTGGACCGGATGGTGCTTTCAGCTTTCATACTTGGAACCGCTGCTTCAATTACAACTGTATTACGCTGGCAATGGGAACTGCAGTGAAATTGTACGGGACAAATTTAACGACGCTCAATGAAAAGCTCGGTAGTCTTTCCAGGGCGATTATAGTGGAGCGTCCTTTGCTATTCATTAAATGGATGGCTAAATCCTTTGTCACGGGCACCTATCGTTGTTTCCTTGGAACTTATGGGGCTTCCTGGTTGAAAACTCCGTTTAATCTTCCTGTTTTTATGTTGGTGTTGTTGTTGGTCTTTAGCGACCTGGTCCTAATTATTCGAATAATTTATTTCAAACAATGTAGAAACGGTTTCGAGATTCGTTTCCATCAAGATGAGGGCTGGGAAAGACTGTTTACATTGTTTTTGATCATCGCAATTCTGTATTATTTCGCGGGAATGTTTCTGGTAATTCTAGTTCAACCGCCCATATTGAGATACGTATGGCCAACTGCTATTTTTGCACCTTCAGCATTGGCTGCAGTTTTACTATGGAAATGGAATGCTTTGCGAGTCATTAAGCTGGCGACATGAATCCGAGCGACACAGGCTTTTTTCAATTTGTGCTGAACGTTGCATTCTGTTTGTGATTGTGTTAGGGAAAAATAAGCTGCGGAAAAAATGCGTTCTAAGTATTAAATCAAGAGTGGTGGATCACTATCAACAATCTTGATTCAATACTTGAGAGATAAATCGAATTCACTCCGAGAATGTTTATTAGCAGACCCATGTTTACGAATGTCATTAAATGATGATTTCATCAGATAATTACCGGTTGAAATATCGCTCAAATGAGGGGGCAGTCGAAGTGTGTCTCCGGACGGTTAAATCCCGGTGTTTCTTGCGCGAAGTGTTAAGGGATAAACACCACATTTCAAGTCAAATAAATGAGGTTCGTTTTGCCCAGCAGTAAGTGGATGGACACAATTCGAACACAAACATTGCAAAAAAAAAGCGTTGTCGATGAAAAAATCCGTGATGCTAAAGGGGGACGTTTCGGATTTCTCAGCACGCTGAAGAAACACGATTATGATTTACTGAGGCGGTATGTCGATACTAAAATATTAGTACTTGTTTTGGTGGGTTTTCTCAGCGTGTTGTCCACTGCGCTGGAAGCGCTAAGTCTTCTTCTGCTGATTCTTCTACTCTCCATAGTTGTTGGAGAAGTTCCAGAAATTGAAGATGGAGTCAATGTTCTCGGAGTCGAATTGTCTCTCCCGTTTCTAAACAATATGGTGAATAGCGAACACGCCTTCTTAAGCGTTTTATTGATCACAGTTGGTTTTAAGTTGGCAAATGAGGGTGTCCGTTTTCTCAATTCGCACTTTGTTCAAAAAGTTCAAGTTGTATTCTCTTACGAAATCAGAACCGACCTGATGAAAAAGTTGCTTGGCCTCAATGTTTCCTTCTTTACCGATCAGAAGCCGGGCGAATTAGCATACATGGAGAGTACGCTAACCAATCGATTGACGGTTCTCTTCACTACGCTGCAAATGCTTTTCAGTTCAGTGTTGAATTCAGTTTTTTTGCTTCTATTGTTGATAATGCTGTCTCCCATTATGACTATGTGGCTCTGTTTCTTGGGAATCAGTCTGGCGGTCCTAGTTAGTCGTATGGGCAACCGAATCGCAAAAGAAAGTTTGGATTTAGAAAAAGTTGGACAGGTGGCGCATAACAGTTTTCTTGAAACAATGTACGGTATTCGTCTAATCAAGCAGGGGAAACAGGAACGTCAGTCGAGTAACAAATATGAAGATGTCGAGTGGGATCGTGAGGTGCGAACGCTGAAACTTCACGACTACCAGGCCTTTAATAAGTTTTTGGCCGAAATGGGTGGGGTTGCTGTCCTTTTGCTCTCAGCCGTTGGTGCAAATTTAATAAGTGGCACGGATATTTTTGGAAAAGTCAGCTTGGGCCTGGGATACCTTTATGTCGCTATGCGCTCTGTAAAGGGCGTTACGGCTTTACAGGCTATGTGGATGCGGCTTGCCGTCATTGTCCCGCAGTTCAAAATCATGGCAGATTTTCTCCTTGATGAATCCTATACAGAAGAAATTTCTGCCGAAAAGTCTCGAACCTCTCTACGGCCAATTCATCGATCTTTGAAAATTGAATCTTTGAGCTTCGGATATAATTCCGAAAAGTTGGTTTTATCCGATGTTTCCTTGGAATTTTTCGCTGGTACTAGTACGGCTATTGTGGGATTGTCTGGCTCCGGAAAAACAACTCTTGTTGAATTGCTGGCTGGATTCAGAAGAGGTTACGAAGGCCGAATTTTAGTAGATGGGGTTGATGTAAGTAATTGCGATTTTGATTCGTACAGGAGCCAGGTGGGATATGTTACGCAGGAAACGATAGTACTCCATGACACTTTGGTTAACAATTTGCGGTTTTTAAATCCTGATGCTTCTGTAGAAACGGTGGAGCATGGTGCTCAGATGGCTATGGTCTCTGACTTTATTCAAGATATGGAAGCTGGTTATGACACTGTCATGGGGGAGAGGGGTTACAAGGTTTCGGGTGGCCAGCGGCAGAGAATCGCTCTTGCGCGCGTATTTGTTCAGGACCCCAAAATACTACTTCTTGATGAAGCTACTAGCGCAGTGGATTTATATACAGAAGCGCAAATTCTTAGCAATCTACGCAGATTACAAGACGACAAGATAATTGTAGTGGTTGCCCATAGGCTCTCTTCGATTTCCCAATTTGACAATATTATTGTTGTTCATAGAGGTAAAGTTATCGAGCAGGGAAAGCATGAACAATTGGTAGCCGAAAGAGGACTGTATTCTACATTAGTAAATCTCCAAGAGTTTTCTCCTGAAAGCGATTTAGAAACGTTGTCGAACAAAATAATGAATGCTTCATAGCGATGCAGTGTAAATGAGGATGAGATATAATCGTGGATAAGTGCGAGGCTCGGATCTCTAATAGTCATCGATCTGTTGACAAAATTCACACGATCAAGTCGCTCGCGGAGCAGTTGAGAAAGATTCAAGACAACGGTCAGAAAATCGTGCTGTGCCACGGTGTCTTTGATTTAACGCACCTTGGCCACATACGACACTTTGAGGAAGCTCGTCGATTCGGAGACGTCTTAGTAGTCACTGTGACGCCTGACAAATATGTTCACAAGGGATTACATCGGCCTGTATTTTCGGACGCGCAACGGGCTGAGGCAATCGCTGCATTGGAGGTTGTCGATTACGTGGCAGTCAACAATTGGGAGACAGCAGCCCAAACTATTGAAAGCCTTCGCCCAAATGTTTTTTGTAAGGGAGGGGAGTTCAAACAAGCAGGTGCGATCCCTCCCGGCCTTAGTGCGGAGATGGAAGCCGCGGTTTCTGTAGGAGGACGGGTGGAATTCACTGCCCAAAATATTCTGAGTTCGTCAAATTTAATCAACGACTATTTTGAGATTTTCACCCCAGAAACGACACAATGGTTACGAAGTTTCCGCAATGATTTTTCGATTGAACAGGTGACACAGTTTTTTGAAAACACAAAAGATCTCAAAGTACTGGTGATTGGCGAAGCCATTGTTGATGAGTATGTGTTTTGCAATGCTTTGGGTCAATCGAGCAAAGATCCAATTCTTGCGTCGCTTTATCACAGAACCGAAACATACGCGGGTGGTAGCTTGGCAGTTGCGAACCACCTTGCTGGATTTTGTAAAGAAGTCGGTCTTATTTCGGTTCTCGGGGATGTGGAAAGCCGTGAAGATTTTATTAGTGAGGCTTTAATTGAGAATGTAAAACCCTCTTTTGTTACTCGACCGAGTGCTCCAACAATTTGCAAACGTCGCTTCGTTGATGCGTATACTGATAATCGTATTTTTGAGCTTTACATTATGGATGATGATCCGTTAGAGGATGCAGAAGAGCGTGAACTAGCTAATATGATTGGTTCAGTGTTAAAAGATTACGACTTGGTAGTCGTGGTCGATTATGGTCACGGCATGTTAACGAAATCCACTATTAATCTTCTGTGTCAATCATCATCGTTTCTTGTTGTTAGTACCCAAGCTAATGCGGGTAACCGTGGGTTCAATACGATTTCCAAGTATTCACGCGCGGACTATGTTTGTATGAATATGTACGAGATTGCACTTGAGACGCGCATGCGGCACGCAGATTGGCATGATTTGGTTTTAGAGGTTACGAAGAGGATCGATTGCAGTGATTTTACGATCACGCGCGGTGACAAGGGAAGCATTCACTATACGGCGGGTTCCGATTTCAATGAGGTGCCTTCGATGGCAGCCAGAGTAAAAGACCGCGTTGGTGCGAGTGACGCAGTCCTCGCGATTACTTCCCTTCTGGTTGTCCAAGGTGCTCCGTGGGAAATAGTCGGATTTTCGGGAAACCTTGCCGGTGCCCAAGTGGTAGCTGAATTGGGCAACAGTGTTAGTGTCAATAAGGAGTCGTTTATGCGCAACGTAAATTCTCTCATGAAGTGATTAGATCGAAATGTCTAAAGTACAAACAGTTCTTGTTACAGGTGGTGCAGGTTATGTTGGCAGTCGATTGGTTCCCAAGCTATTGGCGTCAGGCTTCCATGTAAAGGTTTTGGATCTGTATATATACGGTGATAAGGTTCTGCGTGGAACAAGCGATATCGATCGGCTTGAGGAAATAAAAGGAGATATTCGTAATCGGAGTTTGCTTGAGCGTATTATGCCTGGCTGTGATGCGGTTATACATCTGGCATGTATTTCTAACGATCCAAGTTTTGACTTGGATCCGGGACTCGGGCGATCGATAAACTACGATGCTTTTTTTGACATAGTTGCAGTTGCTAAAAAAAATCGAATAAACCGATTCATATTTGCATCGTCGTCTAGTGTCTATGGAATTAAGGAGGAACTAAACGTTACTGAGGATTTGACGTTGGAGCCATTGACTGACTATTCAAAATTCAAGGCTCTTTGCGAAGAAGTACTCATGAACGAGAGGGAACCGGGATTCAATGTGCTTGTTCTTCGTCCTGCGACCGTTTGTGGTTATGCGCCACGTCTTAGACTTGATTTGACGGTCAATATCCTAACCAATCATGCGGTCAATAATGGAGTAATTACCGTATTTGGAGGACAACAACGCAGGCCGAACATACACATAGACGATATTACAGATGTGTATATCAGAACATTGCAATGGCCAGCAGAAGCGATAGACGGAAAGATCTTCAATGTTGGTTATGAAAATCATCGAATCATCGAAATAGCGGAGATTGTGCAAAATATCGTGGGCAATGGAGTAGAGATAAATATTACGCCAACTGACGATTTGCGTTCATATCACATCTCGTCTGACAAGATTAAGAAAGAACTTGGGTTTGTTCCTAAATTTACGATTCAAATGGCTGTTCAAGATTTGGCAGATGCATTCCAGCAAGGAAATATCACCAATTCTATGGACAATCATCTTTACTACAATATAAAGACCATGAAGACCTTGGAACTTTCTTAAGTAGCATGTAGTCCCTTCTCGTGTGCATAATCGCTACAAATTTTCGATTTAGAACTTGATGCTCAATTCTAATTATTGGACTAGTTTCAGAATCCCATTGTGAGTTCACCGAATGTGAGTTTTTTGTGATTTTGATTAGTAATCCAGGTCAGTTGCCAATTTAACCACAAACCATTACCTATGTATGCTTTTCCCATATATTGTTCTGCCCGACCGATTTCTCCCACGTTATTTTGATACGTCAAGAAAAGATCTTTCTTAAAAGTAATTATTTCCATGAAGTATGGTAGATATGTGTGTGGCGGTAGTAGTGGCGCTTGTCTCTCGACCAAATTGTATCGAATCAATAATCTTTCCTACATGCAATGCCACAAGAGTCGGAGATGGTTTGCCGATATTGCAGAAAACTTGTTAGGCAACACGCATGTTTTCGAAGTTTCCAGCCGATCATTTGGTAGATCCACAATTTGTTAATGTTGGCAGCCGGTCGAAAGAAAATTGTCGGGATAGACTTTGACAATACTATTGTCAGTTATGATGACGTGTTACACGATGTTGCGTTAAGTAGGGGTTTGATACAGGCGGACGTGCAGAAGGGAAAAAATATCATTCGCGATACGGTACGTCGATTGCCCGGTGGCGAGAAGGAGTGGCAATTACTGCAGGCGGAGATATATGGTCCTTCCATGGGCCAGGCTGTTTTAATTCCAGGTGTGAAAAATTTTGTGAGAAAGTGCAATTTTTTTTGTGTACCTATGTATATAGTTAGCCACAAAACGGAATTTGCCAATTTAGATAGTACGAATACTAGTTTACGACACTCGGCTATGAATTGGCTTGATCGGCTTGGATTTTTTGGCGGACACGATTGGTCTATTTCCAAGTCCCAAGTGTATTTCAGGGATTCTCGCGAAGGGAAGGTAGAAGTAATAAGGTCGTTGGAATGCACTCATTTTGTAGATGACTTAGTCGAATTATACGAAGAACCATACTTTCCCCAGGATGTCGTAAAAATTCTTTACGCGCCACATGGTGCCAAGCCTAGTCCGTTTCAGTTCATTGAGGTTGCGGATTGGAATGACATTTCTCGGGTGATATTCGATGGTTGAGACTTCTTTTGCCGCAGATGATGAACTGGTTAAGATTGCTGCCTTGATTGAACAACCATTGGAGCATGTTACAAAGATTGGTGCAGGTCGGAACAGTCGCGTATATAAGATTGTACAGGTGACAGGTGAAGAATTGGCCTTGAAACATTACTACGGAAGTGACACTGGGTTGTGCGAACGAATGATACGTGAGTTCAATGCGTTGGAATTTCTTTGGGAGAATGGTATTCGCTCTATACCACGGCCGGTAAGGATGAATTTCAAAAGTTGCCTTGCATCCTATGAATTTGTAAGCGGAGAAAAACCGGTAACCAATAGTCTGGGTGACCAGGAGATAGATCAGGCTGTGGAATTCTTGATTAATTTGCATCGATTATATTCCACTCCCTTGGGAGATACCCAACCGTGGGCATCAGAAGCATTTATTTCGTTCCAAACAGTCATTGATACTGTGGACCAGCGCTATTCGCGCTTGCAGAAGATTTCGGATTCTCATAGAGAGAATTCCAATTTTTCTGTGTTTTTAAACAGGTCATTTTTTCCTGTATTTGGCAAGGTCGTCGAAAATATCTATCGTCATCTAGAATCCTTTCCGGCATTAGCGGTGGGAACAAAAACTCTAAGTCCTTCCGATTTTGGATTTCACAATGTACTGTGTAAGAAAGACGGATCTTTAATTTTTGTTGATTTTGAGCACTTTGGATGTGACGATCCAGTGAAGTTAATTGCAGACATATATCTGCATCCGCATTCTTCCATGCAATTCAAACAAAATCTCAAGCGAGATCTTCTTTTCCGCCTTGTTGAATATTTTGGATCTTTCGATCAAATGTTTTCACAGCGTTTAGCCTTGGCCTTGCCGCTGTTCGGTCTTAAGTGGTGCATGATTTTGTTAAATGAATTTGATCCGGATAGCTTGGCTCGCAGGAAACACGCTTTAGACAGCAGCGTCAATTTTACACAAAAAACACAGAAGATCCAGTTGCGAAAAGCAGAGAAAATGCTCTTTAAAGTAATACAACACAATTCAAATTCTGAGACTCCTTTCTAACAAGAAAATGCTATTGGATCGACGTTCAATCGAGATTAGACAGACTGTCGTTCGCATGTTGGAATTCAGTCGCCGTGGGCATCTTGGGGCGGCCTTCTCCATTGTGGAAATTTTGCGGGTACTATACGACGGAATTCTTCGTTACAATCCTGTAGATCCGCAGTGGAAAGATCGTGACCGTTTTTTGTTGAGTAAGGGACATGGCTGCCTTTCTCTATATGCAATCCTTGCCGAGAAAGGATTTTTTTCAGAAGAAGAACTATGGAAATTTTGCCAGCGCGATGGAATACTTGGAGGACATCCGGAACATTCAGTTCCCGGAGTCGAAGCTTCTACGGGTAGTCTTGGTCACGGATTATCTATAGGCATCGGCTTCGCTCTTAATGCCCGTATCGATGATACTGGTTATCGCGTGTTCGTTGTTATTGGCGATGGAGAATCAAACGAAGGTTCGGTATGGGAAGCTGCTTTATGTGCTAGCAAGCACATGCTTTCTAACTTGACCATCTTGATAGATTACAACAAACATCAATCATATGCCTCGACTTTCGAGGTCATGAACCTTGAGCCGCTTGCAGACAAATGGCGTAGTTTCGGCTTTGAAGTCTACGAAGTCGATGGGCATGATGTAGAAGCGTTGCAGTCGTTATTGTCTGGCCTTTCTGACCAATCAAAAAAACCTGGCAAGCCCAATGCTGTTATTTGTCACACCGTCAAAGGTAAGGGCGTTGAATTTGCGGAAAACAACATGGAATGGCATCACAAGAGTAGTATTTCAGATGAAGATTTACATGCCTTGTATGATGCATTGGAGATCGGGCAATGAGAAAGACTTGCCTAGATATGATCTATGAATTGGCAAAGAAGGATAGTCGGGTTGTTTTCATCGGTTCAGACCTAGGTGTCGATGTGCTGAAGCAGTTCAGAGAAGAGATCCCGGAACGTTTTTTCATGGAGGGAGTAAGCGAGGCTAATGTTGTTGGGATGGCAGCTGGATTGGCATTGGAAGGCAAAATACCCTACGTAAATACCATCGCTACCTTTTTGACGCGGCGGTGTTACGAACAGGTAGTTTTAGATTTATGCCTGCACAAAGCCAATGTTCGTCTGATCGGGAACGGTGGCGGTTTTGTTTATGCACCATTAGGACCTACCTAAGAGATGCGGTGTCTTTTGCTACAAACAGTTGATTATTCGGGGCCTTTGTACATCCGCTTTGGCAAGGGGTACGATCCAATCGTGTCAAGGGATGAGTTAGGGTTCGAGATTGGAAAAGCCATACCTATTCGGACCGGTAAAGATGTGTTGATTGTTTGTACGGGCGTTGCTTTGCAAGTAGTTCTGGACGCTACTGATGAACTTGCAGACTTAGGTATTGAGGCAACTGTTTTGCATGTCCACACGGTCAAACCTCTTGATATTGAGGCAATTCTTCAATATGCCACTAATGTTTCCGCCATCGTGACGGTTGAAGAACATGCGATAATTGGGGGGCTTGGGAGTGCGGTAGCCGAAGTTTTATGCGAAGCTGATTTGCATGGAACGAGACCTTTTCGCCGAATAGGTATCCCAGATATGTTTGCCGATGAATACGGTTCGCAAAAGAGTTTGATGGCTCGTTTTGGATTAAGTGCCGGAGAGGTATCGGGGGTGGTCAACCAATTGCTTGGACGTGTAGACACTACAAATTGAGGAGCAATCCGTGGGTGAGTTGAAGAACTTCGTTACACCGCTGCACAAAAGAACAAAGCGAAACTATGTCGAAAGAATGGTCGATGATAAAGTTCACTGTATGCTCAAGGCAAAGGAATACGACAGTGATTACTGGGATGGCGATCGGAGATACGGCTATGGTGGTTACAAATACGATGGGCGCTGGAAGGCTGTTGCGGAGAGGATAATCGAATCCTATGACTTGGGGAGAAACGCGAAAATACTGGACGTCGGCTGTGGAAAGGCTCACCTGTTGTATGAATTAAGCCAATTGCTTCCGGAATCAATGGTGTGTGGGATCGATATTTCAGCCCATGGGTTGCTCGATGCACCAAAGGAAATTAGGCAGTCCCTGTTTCGCTACAGATCACAGGATCCATTTCCATGGGGAGATCTGCAATTTGATTTGGTTATTTCCCTCGGATGTCTTCACAATCTGCGCCTTTTTGAATTAAAAAGTGCTTTAGCAGAGATAGAACGTGTTGGCAGAAAAAAATACGTTATGGTCGAAAGCTACAGGAATGAAACAGAGCTTTTTAATTTGCAGTGTTGGGCTTTAACGGCCGAGACATTTTTTGATAATGCAGAGTGGATATGGTTGTATAGTCATTTTGGATATCAAGGTGATTACGAGTTTATTTATTTTGAATAAGGCAAATGCTTTTTGCAGCGACAAGGTCCTTTGAATGATGAAGGCAGCGATTCTTGTTGAACTAAACAAGCCACTTGAAATTGCGAATATCGACTTGCCCGAAAAACTTGAATTCGGACAGGTACTGGTTAAAGTACATTACAGCGGAATTTGCGGTGCGCAGATCAACGAAATAGAGGGCGCCAAGGGTCCAGACAAATTTTTGCCTCATCTTTTGGGTCACGAGGGGTCCGGTACAGTGGTAAAATGTGGACCTGGGGTAAAAACTGTTGTGGAAGGAAACCATGTGGTGATGCATTGGCGACCCAGTGATGGGCTGCAAGCGGATGTCCCTGTTTACGAATGGAATAAAAAAAAGATAAACGCTGGTTGGGTGACCACCTTCAATGAGTTTGCAGTGGTTTCAGAAAATCGTTTAACGACGATTCCAGACGACTTCGACCTGAGATTAGCTCCTCTCTTTGGTTGCTCCGTGACTACTGCAATGGGCGTGGTTAATAACGATGCTGCTTTGAAGGTAGGCCAATCAATAGTGGTCTTTGGTGTCGGCGGTGTTGGACTGAACATTATTCAGGCTGCCGCGATGGTTTCTGCCTATCCCATCATTGCTATAGATATTGTAGATGAAAAGTTGAGCATGGCGAAAAATTTCGGTGCGTCAAATATTTTTCAGAACGATGGAGAAATTGCCATAGATGAAGCTATACGTTCGCTTGTAGGGATCGAAGGTGTAGATGTAGCGGTCGATACCACAGGCAATCCTCGATGTATCGAACAGGCGTACGAATTGACGCATGCAGATGGCAAAACGGTTCTTGTCGGTGTCCCTAAAAAAGGAGAAAACATTTCCATTTATTCTTTGCCGCTGCATTTTCAAAAAACCTTGACAGGTTCTCATGGCGGTGACGCCGAACCGCATTTGGATATACCTCGCTACATCCGCCTTTATGAAAATGGAAGAATGAGCTTGGAGGGATTCATCACACATGAATTTTCCTTGGAGCAAATTAATGAAGCCATATGTATGGTTCAGGGTGGCTATGCCGGGCGCTGCATCATAAAAATGTAGCGTGCGGTTTGTGAAAAAACATTGGGGCTCATGAGTCGAAGGAAGGACAAACATAGTAGATTGCTTATTCTTGGCGGTTCAAGCTATGTTGGTCGATGTCTGTTTCATACCATCGGAAACGAAAAAGCGATAGCAACATACAACCGCACTTTTTTAAAGCACGGTGTTTTTTTTGATTCGATGACAATGGAACTCACAGAAATCATCGACAATCCCGAGGAAATTTCCCATGCTATTATTCTTTTAGGGGATACTGATCCTGAGACCTGCGCAAAAGACGTTCAATATTCTCGCGCCCTCAATGTTGTCAGCATAAAAAAAATACTAGATCAACTCGGAAACTGGAAAATCAAGCCCATTTTTACTTCGAGCGAATTCGTATTCGATGGAAAAAAAGGCAAATACCACGAAGCTGATCAAGCCACACCTATATTATTGTACGGGCAACAGAAATTAGAAATCGAACAATATATTCAAAAATATTTTGAACAGTACGTTATTCTTCGACTGGCTAAAGTTTACGGAGATCAATTAGGAGATGGTACTTTATTCACTGGGTGGCTTGAGTCAATTGAACCAGGAAAAGTTGTGAAATGCGCTAGCGATCAGACGTTTTCTCCGATTTTTGTAAACGATGTCATTCGGGTACTGGTTCGTTTCACCTCTATCTATAACGACGGACTTTTTCATTTATCAGGGCCAAGAGCGTTCACCCGAATAGCTTTGTTGGAGATGTTACTAGTTGAAATGGAAAAATATGGAATTTCTAAAGTGCCTGTTGAGGGTTGCAGTATTCACGATTTTAACCTTCGAGAAACAAGACCGGAGGATGTGTCAATGATTCCGACAAAACTAATTGAAACTACGGGAGTTGAACTGACCAGTCCCGAGACAATATGTCGCAATATTGTTTCCGATTGGTGTAGTTCGAATAAGATATTGAATTCTTCGGAGAATTAGCAGATGCGTAGTAAGATTTTTGATTTAAACAATCCTGATTTGTTTTGGGTTGATGATGGAACGCGGTCGATTGCGTATTTCTGCAAAAATAGACCGATATTTGTCGACCATAGGCTCATTGGGGACTTGAAAGAAGTAGCAAATAGTCAGGGGAATAATAAGAACGTGCGTTTATGTTTACATGAAAGCCCCGATGATGCATTCCACGAAATGATCATATTGGAGAGAAAGCAGGGTTATTACCGACCTCACAAACATTCAAGCAAAGGTGAATCATATCACATTATTGAGGGAAGAATGGCAGCCTTTGTTTTCGATGAAGATGGGATGGTGACCGAATCCTATCTTCTCGATGACAACAATCCCTGCATTTACAGAATAGATAAAAACATATTTCACTCTATAATGCCCCTAACGGAATGGGTCATTTACCACGAAGCCAAACCGGGCCCATTTCTTGGAGAAGGTGACAGTATTTTTGCCAAATGGGCCCCAGACGGCACTGATGAAAGCAAGTGTAAGGAGTATTCGGCTGAATTGCGAAAATCTATAGAACCTTTTGAAAAAGAGTGATGACTGAAGTTGTTTTGCGTTTGTTCCCAACGAAGAGCCCTAACGCAGTATTTGAATTAGAGTGAATTGCAAATTTATGGATCCGGCTTTGTAATGTTGTGTGCACTACGGAGATTGTTATGAATTTTAAAAAAAATACCGAATATCTTTCCAGGAGAATTAGCCCAGAGGAACGCTACGAAGATCTATTGCGCTTCCCACGTTTCATTGAAGTAGAGACCGTGAATGTATGCAATGCGAGGTGCCCTATGTGTACCATTGAGGATTGGGAAAGAGGAGCGCCCTCCATTAAAGACAATTTGTTTAAAAAAATTGCTGATGAAATTGTTGATCATGCCGACGAAATTCATCGAGTGAGCCTTTACAGAGATGGTGAACCGCTAATTGATAAAAAAATGCCTAACCGTATATCACTCCTCAAGGATGGTGGCATTAAAAATGTAGCTCTCAGCACTAATGTTTCCCTTCTGAATCCAAAGAAAGCAGAAGATTTATTACATGCCGGTATAGACACTATTATTTTCTCAATTGACAGCCTAAAGAAGGATGTCTTTGAGTCTATACGTGTGCGACTGAACTTTGAAGAAGTTCTTGACAATGCTCATAAATTCATTGCACTTCGAAATAAGATCAGGCCACAAACTAAAATTTGGATGCGGATGATTCGTCAGGATAGCAATATAGATGAATGGCCATCGTACAGAGATTATTGGTCAAAATACCTAGGTAACAACGATCGCATTTACTATCACAACATTTTCAATTGGGGCGGACAGCTCGATGGTGCTAAGCCAATTTCACTGAGCTATGAGCCGGAGTTACCCTGCGTAGCATTATGGTCTTTGCTTGTTATATTCGCGAATGGAGATGTGCCGTTGTGTAATGTCGATTATAACAACAAGTATCCTACCGGTAGTGCCATAACGCATTCAATTGAGGAAATATGGCAGTCGAAAATCATGAATGAGAGACGGCAATTGCATTTAAACGGTGAGAAGTCTTGTATCAGTTTGTGTACGAATTGCAACGTTTGGGATGAATCGCCGGATCTTGAGGGTTTGTCATCCGAATTTGCAAGCCCCGTAGAAATTCAAATGTCTTGATTATTGTTGGACAGAAAAAAGGGATGATTTGGGTATGAAAAGAGCATTAATTGTTGGAGCTGGATTTAGCGGATGTATGCCTGCCATGTTGCTTCGCAAGCAGGGTTGGCAGGTGACGGTCATTGAAAAAGCCAATTTTACGGGAGGGGGTGTAAGGACGTTTTTTCATGGAGGGCATCCCTATACCTACGGTCCTAGACATTTTCTTTCGCCATATGAAGAGGCATATTCATTCCTGAATCAATATGTACCGCTTAGACATATACAAAAAATCAACTACACCTATGTGGAAAGTGACGAGGCATTTTATACCTATCCAATGCATGAGGAAGACATCGAGAAAATGCCTGAGGTGTCAGAAATCCGACAAGAACTTACTGGATTGGAAGAGGAAGGATACGCTCGGAATTTCGAAGAATTTTGGATTCAGAGAGTTGGCGAGACTCTATACGGAAAATTCGTTAAAGAATACAACAAGAAAGCCTGGGTACTTGATTCAAATACTGAAATGAATTTTGGTTTCGAAGCGACTGTTAAAAGAAGACCATTGGAGTCTGGAGAGCGACACGAATTTAAAGATTGGTACAACTGTTATCCCGTGCCTTACGACGGCTACAATCAATTCTTTGACATAGCGTTAGATGGATGTGAAGTCCGTCTTAATACAACGGTTACAGAATTCGACCTGGAAAATTTGACTTTAAAAGTTGGGGATGAAATAATCAAAGGAGATATAATAATCAGTACGGTTTCTCCTGATGTAATTATGAATTACGAGTACGGAGAACTTAAATATGTAGGTCGTGAATTTCACAAAGTAGTTTTGCCATTAGAGCACGTTTTTCCGGAGGATGTATATTTCATTTACTATCCGAATGCTTCAGAAGCGCATACTCGAGTTGTCGAGTACAAAAAGTTTACCTTGCACGACTCGCCACACACTCTGCTTGGAGTAGAAGTTCCTTCGTTGAAGAATAAGCTGTATCCGACGATGATACAGGCGGAAGTCGACAAAGCGCAGAAATACATCGATGCACTTCCAGAAAAGGTTTACTCTGTTGGGCGTATGGGTACCTATCGTTACATTGACATTGACGATATCATCTTACAATCGCAAAAATTTGTTCAGGAATTATAATGTTATTCAGAAATGTTGAGGCTAATTAATGGATCGAATAAATGATCTACCTCGGCCTTATCCAGATCGCGATTTTTACGATTCAGTTCTTTCTAAAGGCTTTGATGTTTATCCGTTGAGGCATGAAAATTATGAACGAGGAATCCAGCTGGATTATGCTCCTGTGCGCCTCGACGTCGAGAACGTAAGTCGTTGCAATTATCATTGTACCATGTGTCAAGTGAGCGATTGGCCGGGCCTCAAAAGGGCGGAGGATATGTCTTTCGATGATTACAAATCATTAATTGATAGCCAATATGGTCTGATTGAAATTAAGTTGCAGGGCATGGGTGAGCCATTGATGGGAAAATGTTATGCAGACATGATTCGCTATGCACGTGACCGACATCTCTGGGTGCGTTCCACAACTAATGCTTCTTTGTTGCATTTGAAAGACAATTACAAACACGTGATTGATGCGGACATTTGCGAACTTCAGGTGTCTATAGATGGTGCAACATCGGAAACGTATGAAAAAATTCGCCGCGGTGGTAAATTCACAAAGGTGTTGGATAACTGTCGGCTATTGAATCAGTATTGTCGAGATGTCGGCCGCCCCAGGACACGAATGTGGGTAGTCGTGCAGAAAGATAATGTAGGAGAATTGTCACAGTTTCCGACATTGGCTGCCGATCTGGGTTTTGATCGGTTGTCACTTTCCTTGGATTTGAATGATTGGGGACAAGATCGGTGGCGTGCAGTCAATGATGCGGTAGATGTGCAGAATTCTGTCGATATTGATTACGCACAAGAATTGATAGACAGTGGTAAAGAACGTGGGGTTGAAACAACATTCTGGTTCATTGACGAAAAATACAATGCAAAAAAGCCGGAAACTCTTTGCTCATGGCCCTTTGAACGTCTTTACGTTTCCTCTGATTTACGGATTGTACCATGTTGCATGGTGGCTAATCCTGATATTGTAGATTTGGGAGATGCACGGAATTTAGAAAATGAGTGGAATGGGGCGAAAATATCGGAGTTTAGAAAACAACATTTACGGGGCGATATACCAGAATTTTGCAAATCTTGTTATATGTAGATGCCTTGAATGATTCAAGTATGATTTGTACCGATTGATTCCATGTGCTGAACTGTTTTTCCACATGGAATTTTTTTATTTGATGTTTGTCTTCGGAGATTGAGTAGTTTTACTCAACTTTGATCGAACTCTGTAGGCTATCGCCCAAAAGTACAAGAATTGGTTTTCTTGCCTTATTGCCAATGTTTCTCATCTCATTTCATTCATTTTATTTATGACTTTCAATGATTAGAGAGTGCCCACTGTGTACGGACACGGCGCATGAGTTGGTGTGGAGTTTTGAAAAAGCGCCGATTATGCAAGTTATTCGTCCTCGAAATAAAAAATTCGAGGAACACTTTGGTACTCTCGAGATAGTGTCCTGTTCGGGATGCGGCCACATTTTCAATCGATATTTTGACAACGATTTTGCAATGCAGATGTATACCGGCGATTTCTTAAGCAATGTTCCAGTGCACGTTTCAATGTCTAAGAATCTGGAAGCGATTGCTCAATGGATCGATCCTACAAAATACTGTGGCAAACAGGTTGTAGAGATTGGCGGAGGAAGCGGCCATCTGTCTAGAATTATCGCCCAAACCGCCAAGAATGTACAGGTGTTTGAGCCTTGTTCTGGACTTTCGTCTGCAATGCTTCCAGAAGATAATATTTCCCTGATTAATCAGCCGTTTGACGTGAATCAAGTAAATGGCCTTGCCGACTTAGTTATATGTCGACAGGTTTTGGAACACATAGCTAACCCAATAAAAATGCTCACGGAAATTCGTTCGATTTTAAAAGAGAATGGACTGTTCTATTTTGAGGTTCCTCGAACGGAGTTTATTTACGACCGATTAGCAATGTTCGATCTGCACTATGCACATGTCCAGTATTTCACGCGAAGGAGCATAGAAGAAATTCTAAATCGGTCTGGTTTTCGAATTGTTCGTGATTGTATTCTGAAAAAAGGACACGATTTTGGATTTTTGGTTAGCTCAGACAAAGCTGGTAGTCGAACGAATTATAGGTCGTCCGAATTGGATGATGTGGATCTAAGTTCGTTGCTCAGGCAGCGCAAAGACCGAATTTCCGCGCAATTGCAATCATTGACGGGCAAGCTTGGTCTTTACGGTGCGACTTGGCTTGGGCACATGTTTTTCAATGTTCATCGTAATGATTGCACGTTCGAGGTAGTGTTCGACGATAATCCCGAATACCATGGTGGATTTTTATACTGTGAAGACGAAAGAGTTGCTATAAAAAGTTCTGGCGATTTGATGGAAATGCAGTTGGATGCGGTAGTCATTGGGGCGTATTTGCACGAACAGGTTATTAGAGAAAAAATGCTTAGGCTTGGATTTACCGGACAGATTTTGTGCATAGAGAACATGGCACTTTGAGACACCATCTTTCCAACAATATTATGGGTGAAAGATGTTGCAAATAAGGAAGCAATCATCGTAGGATTTCAAAAACGTGGCAAATCTCTGTTGAAGTACAATTATTTTGTCAACAAGGTTAAACATTTAACGCCTAACTGGAAGTTACTTGGATTCGGACCACTGAAAATACTTGTCACTCGGCCTAGCACAGGAGGGTACGGACCTTTTTGCATAGATATTCTTTTATCCCTTCATGTGGGAAAAGGAGAAAATGCATTTGTGTATTTCATCGAATCAAAGAGAAACGCTTCCCGTTATGGAGGGGTCGAAGAAAATTATTGGGTGAATCCCGTTTTATTCAGGATTGAATCACCCGATGTGTTCGTGGTCAACAATCGCAGGTGGCTTGATTTTATATTATCCACATTGCTTTTTCTATTAGAAATCGGTCAGAAATTTTATAGTAAAATTAATCAACGATTCCGCCGAATTTTTTTTTCAGAAAAAAAATGTGAAGAAGTTAGCAAGGGTCTTTATCGTGGTCCTTATTTTCGAAAATCTCTTACACGCAATCCTATCACGGTCAACCTACGTGATCAATATTTGGAACAAGCGATTGTCGCGGCGCAAGATTTTGGGATTTGTACTGATAAACCACTAGTGACTTTACATTGCCGTGAGTCAGGGGTGGATTACGCAAAGAAAAGCCCCGTGTCCCATGTCGAATCAGCCTTGAGACGGAATGCTGAAATTAACACTTTTTTCCCAGCTATGGATTTTTTGGTTGATCAAGGCTACACGGTAGTCCGGATTGGAGATCCGACAATGACTCCAGTAGATCGACATGGTGTGGTCGATCTTGCCTTACGGCCAAATAGGCTCGTTGAATTTTATTCCTTAATAAAGAGCAATTTTTTTTTAGGCGTGGGCTCAGGGCCTTGGATGGCCGCTTATCTCACAAATACGCCCATTTTGATGGTCAATAGTACTCATCCGATTGTCGAGTATCCTGTCCGATTAGACTGCATGTACATTTTGAAACATGTGGTTGACATTGCCAAAGATGCGAAATTGTCACTTCAAGAAATTCTAAGTGAGGATTTTTTATTCAACCAAAGAGATATTGGTAGGTACCGATATATCGACAATAGCGGGGAGGAAATCCTTACGTCGACTATAGAGATGGTTGAATTTCTTAAAAGCCCGCCGCCATTGACTAAGGTGCAATCGCGTTATGGTGATCTTGCTCGTCAGGCAGCCAAAAAAATAGCGGAACGATATCATGTAACGGATTCTCATATTCGACAGGAAGTACGGGATGTTCTCATTTATGGAGTTGACAATGGCTTTATCGGAGAAGGTAGGATTGCTCACTGGTTCTCCAAGCGTTATATGCTTTAGAAAGAAGCCTTGAGTCAAATTTTCTCGAGATGTAACTCAGACGTAAACCAATCTGCAGCAGGCGAGTTTGTGCGGTGAACGGTTATTTCTGCGACTTCTACTTTGAGGTTAGAATTGCTCGTGACTATAAAGAATGTCCATAGAGGCGGAATTGTGAAAAATGTTGGAATTCGAAATTTTTGATAATTAGTACCTGAAATACGGAAAGTATTTCAGGCGTAAGTCAATAATTGATCGAACAGAGCAAAGCGATTCCAACTTTGTCTGGCCAACTTCGAAAAAATCAACAGCATATCTGGAAAGAATTAGGTTGACCGGTTTCCATTCAACGCTATTGCCGATTAACGGCATTTCACAAGATAGTATGATGTTTTAGTTGTGCACTATATATGTCGGATCAGATTTCTTATCATGATCAAATCAATTCAAAAATCTTAGAATTTTTGGTAGATCCCAGAGGAAACTCCGCCTAATACGATGACGCTGTTCAAAAATTCCAGACCGCTCGGTTCCTTTTCTGAAATTAGAAAACAGGCAGTCGACCTTGCACATACGCCGCTCGGAAATTATCTCTTAGACAGTTGCGAGTATGGTGGTCCCATAGCGAGGAGTTCGAATGTCTTCACTACATGCTTTGAAGAGTCTATTTGTGAAGTCCTTGATTGGGCCGCGCAATCTGCAAAAGTGTTCGTCGATATTGGCGCAAACATAGGTTATCATTCTGTTCGTATCAGTCCGTTTGTCGATGCGGTCTACGCTATTGAACCTAGTAATCCCCTTTCTGAATTGCTTAAGATCAACGCAAAACTGTGTGATATACGAAATATCAGTGCCTACCAATATGCGCTCAGCGATAGAAATGGGGAATTCTTAGGATCCACGGATGGTCCACTATGGACACACGCGAACGACAGAGCTTCCGTTATTACTTTTGATACATTCGCAGCGAAAGTGGTGTTTCCCCACGGTCCGTACCTGATCAAAATCGATGTAGATGGATATGAAGGAAAAGTCATAGAAGGCATGGCCTCTTTTCTTGCCGAGAACGGAAACTGGACTGAAATCATTGTTGAAATAACTCCAAGCCTAATGGCCAAATTCGGCTCCTCGCCAGAGACCCTGTTCAAAATTCTGGAGGGAATAGGCTATAGAGTCTATCAAATCGATACACATTTTGGTGGAGTAGTGCGCGAGTTAAATAGCCCGGCTGATATTTGCGGGAAAGAAGCCAACTGCCTTGTCACAAAAAATGGTCCTGCGAACGTGCACTCTCCTTATCTGTTTTGTAACAAAAAGCGCAGGATCGTCAATGCCATCGACAGCGAAGAACCTTACGAAAAAGTATTGGAGCAGATCCGTACAATGCAGAATCCTATCTTTGAGGATCAGTACCTGAGATTTCTGGCGATTACGAGAGGTGTGGTACTGCCATCCGAGATTGACGCAGGCGTTCTTGCCAATTTCCCAGCATATCTATTGCGCAAGGGATGGACCGCCTATTTCCAAGAAGAAATAGATAGCGCTAGGGCTTACTTTGACCAAACTAAAAAAGAAGGAAACGCATTCTTCAACGATTTGGCGCAAGTCGGGCTTTTGCGCTTGGAACGAAGAGGCTGGAATAGGCCAAAGCGTAGTTGGAGGCAAACACTCAGTCATGTCATGAAGGGCAAATCGCCACTTTTGGATCCCGACAAAAGTATTGCTATACAAGCAAGATTGCTCGATCCGCTTTACTTCTGGCGTAAGAATCACCTGTACTACCTTTTTCAGTAATCAAATTGGCTAGCAATTAGGTCGAAGTGAAATAGAAATCATCAGTACATATTGTGAAATTTTCAAAAAGTAATTTATAGTAATTTATCCACAAAAGTTCGTTTGTCCGCTCAATTTTTGAATTCCACGTCAAGGAAAGACGTAGTTCACGGATTACAATTCTTTACAAGGGTTTAGGATACAAGTTTAACGTGAGCAAACAATTTAGTTGGTGATATACTCCGGTTATGATTTTAGAGTACCTTGAAAGCGCACGCAGTTTCTGGATAACTTATTTTCGATCTAGGAAACAACAAAAAAATGATCTACAGTATGCTCGTCGATGTGGCTTGAAATCTGTTGAGGTTCGGCCGATAAAAACCGAAGAACTTCGTTTTCAGTACCGTCATGAGTTTGGAGCTGTTCTTGACAAACACTTGGGATCTGATCGCCGATTAGACTGCAGTCCACACGCTCGTCTTCTTCATCTTTATGAGGAGAAGGGGAAGGAATTTGTGCAAAATAATTTTCGAAAAACTGATTACTACCAAATGTTTGCAGAGTTTCATCGAGTTGGTTCTTCCGTCAATTGGGATACCGGGAGGCCTGAGCCGACACCGTTTACCGACGAATTC
>CAYVHK010000040.1:0-6775 GCA_964451145.1 uncultured bacterium
TCAAACCACTTTGGCGCATACATGGTATGCGTCAGTTCGAGGTAAGAATTACGCGTATTCCCGCACACGGAACGCACACTAAGTACCACACCCACACTGAAGAAGAAGAGTGGTTTTACGTATTGAATGGCAGTTGCCACATCAATATCGAAGGCCAGTGGGAAAAAGTGGCCACAGGCGATTCCATCTATAAACCACCTGGTGATTATCACATCTTTCGAAATTTCGGCGACCAACCTTGCGAAATTATCATGCTTGGTACCAATGTCGAAGGAAGCGAGGTTTTACGAGCAAGTGAACCAGCCCCACCAATGAATCTTAATTAAAAAAAAGGATTACACTCCAATAATTATTGTCCCATCTCTCGTAATGCATCCAAGCATTTTTTAGGTATGTCGAAACCTACACCATCGGAGCTACCCTGTTCAACAACGTACCACTCGGTATTTTGGTTGTTTTCACAAAGATCAAAAATTTGTTTCCAATCACACTCTCCATTGCCAATAATAGCATTAGCGGGTTCACCATACTCTCTCAAATGTACCGATCGAGCTCTTTGTGGAAAATTCTCCAATATGGCAACTGGGTTTCCTCCACCACTAGCACAGTTTCCGGTATCTAACTGCATGATAACCTCTGGTCTCGTAAGAGAGAATAGATGATTCCAAGCGGTTTCTCCCGATACTATGTCAAAGTCAAAACCGTGAGCATGATAACCCGTGAACATGCCATCAGCGGCGATTTTATCGGTTGCTTGATCTAAAATCCCCCCTAATTCTCTGATGGTTTCTATATTGCTCATACGGTTTTTGTCGCCAGCTATAATTAGAAACCGGTTGCCCAAAGTTTGATTAAATTCAATGGTACGATTTAGGTTGTCACCTAATAAAGCTGAGGTGCTGAGATGAATGCCACAACAAGTCAGGCCATTATCATCCAGAATTTGTCGAAGTTGATCAGATGAATACCCCATCCAATCTAGGTTTTCACCGCTGTATCCCCAAGGTTCAACCGCGACATATCCAATTTCGCTGACAGCTTGCAATGTAGCTGGCAAATTTTTTTTGCATTCTCCACGAACTGAAAAAAGTTGAATTCCAATTGGAATTTTATTTTTTGTCATATCTTATCTTAATTTCCTTATTTTTAGTGTGTTAAGACGTAGGTGATAATGTTAACAGCCATTTGAGCCGCCTGTTGTCTAAGGTAAGGTGGGTCGTCGGGATGGATTTTTCGGTCTTCCAAACCGTCCCCAATATCGGAGCTGTAAGCATAGAAAACGACCAATCGTCCCTGATGAAATAGGCCATATCCTTGAGCTGGATTTCCATCATGTTGATGGATCTTTGGTAATCCCTTCAGATCGTAGAAACAGTGATAGATCAGATGATCATTGGGTATAGGTTTCAATTTCTTTTTTGGAAAGACCTTCCTAAGTTCACGACGAAAACTTACGTCTAAGCCATAATCATCATTGACGAACAAAAAACCACCCGAGCTAAGATATTCACGTAAAATATTGACCTCCTTACCAGATAGCAGAACATTCCCATGTCCAACCAAATACAGAAACGGATATCGATAGAGGTTACGATCGGTGAGACGAACTACTACCCTTTGGCTAGCGACATCCATCCCCAGACGCTGTTTTAAGAGTTTGAGCCAATTACTGACAGCGGTCTGATCTCCGTACCAGTCGCCACCACCACCATAACGAACCTGAGCAATCTCAAATTTTTCAGCATTAGTATAGCTAATACTAACAAATAGAAGCAGAAGGATTGTGATAAGATGGGTCAGTACATTTAAGATTGATGGCATTTATGAAACCTATAGGCTAATCCCCAGTAATCCGCGGGTAACTTGAAAATCAGTATTACCGTAACCATGCAGTTTGGGAATATACTGACGGGAAGCTACTTCACGGATTAAAATAAGAAGCTGTTTTAACGAAATCATGTTATCAGCTAAATCCAAATCAGATCCGTAAATATCTATGGTTGGTAGATGACTTGAAATTTGGAGAACTGGGATCATAGGGTGAGACTGAATAGGTGTATCAGCCAAATGAGCAATTACCAAATCAACACCAGTAGCACCTAGACCAGTTAGAGTTTCGACAGCTTGTCCCGTTTGCGTATCCATAATGTGAAGACCAGAGTTGACTTGGCACTCACCATACGGCAACGTTCTTTTGCCACTGTGATGACCGGCTAACTCAACAAAGGATTTGGTCTGGATGAATGTCGCATTGTCTGGAATGACAACTGTTCCACCAGCTTGAACAGCCAGTTGTGCTAGTTGAACCAATGAGCCAGACGCCTGTTCATTAATTGAACCGAAAGACAATAGGCCGATTTTCAGGTCAGCCCAAGAACCTTCTGCAAATTGAGTTGGTATCTTTTGATCTAATTTTTGCTGAAACCAACTCTCAACTTTTTTGCTAACCGCTTCAATACCACCGTCTAGTTGCACACTAGCCCAACCAAAGTTAGTCGAATCAACCCCAATATTTTCTATCGATTGACGCAGATAATCGTTGTGCGTTTTTTCGCAACCGTGTTCAAGTAAAACGCCACAACCAACTGTTGGATGAAGGAGGTGGCCACCCAATGTACGGGCAAACATCTTTACTGATTGTCCAGCCGATACGCCACACCCTTCAGTATGAGCCAGACCATGAAAACCAGAAATTCCAACTGATTGTCCCATTCGTTTGTCATTGAGTTTTTTTGCAATCAAGGTAGAAATTTGACCGGAACAGAGACTAGTGGGTAGTATCAAGCCAATTTGGTTAGTACGTACACCACTTTGAGTTTCAATACCTTGAAAACGAAACCGGTTAGCTTTTTCAATCCAATCAGGACTTTCGTTATAGGCAATCGGTAATGGTATGCCATCCGGTTTAGGAGCGTTTTGTAATTGGGCTAACTTAGAATCATCAGTTTGTCGCCAATCCCTCCAGACTGAAATTTGAGAGTGACCAGCCTTCTCACCAATGCTCTTCTGACCACTTGCTACGTCCAATGTTAAGTCGAACATTTCTTGGCCCATTTGTGTCATTGTCATGCCATCTTGGTAACGACCCGCATTGACATCCATGTCATCTTGTAGCAGTTTGTAACGATCAGTAGTAGTAACAATTTTGATGGTTGGCACAAAGGGAAAATTAGTGATAGAACCATTACCAGTAACAAAATAGATCATATTACAGCCAGAAGCCACCTGGCCAGCGATGCTCTCTAAGTCATTGCCCGGGCTATCCATAAAATAGTATCCAGCTTCAGTCATCGGTTCTCCATAGTCTATGACTGCATCCAACCGAATATTGGGGTGTCGCTTCATTGCAGCTCCAATCGACTTGATAGCGATGTTATATAAACCTCGATAAAGATTGCCTCCAGAAGGATTACCTTCTGCTGAATGACCATGCCAACTAGCTCTTTGCTGAAATCTATTTTGTGTCCGCATAAATTTCTCCGCAACCTGTACAGATTTGACTTTTTTCAAAGCGTAGGATTCAGCACCAATCAATTCGTCGGTTTCGGCTAAATTAGCGCTCCCTCCATATCGAATGACTTCTTTCGCGGCATAACCAGCTAAGGGATTACCGGAGACACCGGAAAATGAATCTGAGCCCCCACATTGCAAAGCAATCTTAAGATAATCGACCGGTTGCTTTGTACGCTTGGTTTTATTAACTTTTGGCAACCAATTTTCAATGACTTGTATCGCTTGAACCAAATTTTGCTCAAAACTGCCTTGTATGGACATAAATCGATGAGGCATCGACTGGATTGGGTAGTACAATGCCCCTGAATAATCCATAAATTTTCGCACCATTTGATTATTGACGGATTCAGTCGAGTAGTCGACCATGAGAAAAGCAGCAACGTTAGAGTGAGTAGCAAAACCAGCTAGGATACGGAGAAGTAGTTCTAAGTTATTGGGCTGGTTTAATTCCCCACCTTCGGTGTGTGTTACGGCCACCACACCATCGATATTTTCATATTCAGTGGTGTCAAATTGGTTTGCGACTTGCCGAGCAAAACTCGCTGTTCGAGAAGTAGTGCCAATGACAGCAATATAGTTACGGGTACCAACCCCCCGGCCACTATCTCGCAGAAAGCCGTTGAAATAACGTTTGGTCTCAGAAGGGGTAATCTGTGAACTAATCTGAAAATCACCTGTATCTAAGTTGAAGGCTGGAATGTCATCATTGAAGTTAGCTTGATCCGGAAGATCAAAATCGAGATTTCGACCTTTTAGGGCTGCTAACATCTTTGGATTACACAAATATTCGCCGGCTTTTATGTCAGACATTGCTGTACCGAAAGGTAGCCCCCAAGATAATAGATATTCGCCCTTCCTAATGTTAGAAACCGCAAATCGATGTCCCTCCAGTACAGTATGGGAAATTGGCAATTCTTGACCTTTGTATTCAACAGTCTTTCCTACCTCAATGATCAGCGTCGCAATCGCTACATTATCCTCTTCAGCTGGTAATAGGGCAACTTCTTCAAAATCAAAACTAGTCATAAAATATTCGCAGTGTCCCCCATTTCGTGCAGAGGGCGAAAAACTGTGACTCCTTTTTGGATTGTGTTCAAACAATCTAACCTAGCACTTATAAGCCAATACCTTTGGCAGAATGACTACCTTAGGCTTATTTTTGGTTTGATCTTTATCCAACACTCTTTAACAATTTCTGTCAATTACCTATCGGTATATATTTGGCGAAAGGAATTGGGCATTGTAAAGAAAAGACCGCCGGTTTCTATTGCTAAGCGGGTTTGAAAATCATTATCTTTAGTGGAAACACCAAAGACGAAAACTCGCACTCCCAAATCTCGACAAACTTGTAATGCCTTCTCTACCGAACGGGTGCCTGTGGCTGGCTCATCTGTCATAATTAGAACATAACGAGCTGAGTTAGAGCGGAATTTGAACCGTGGTAACCCATCGACTAGAGCGTTAATTAGATATTCATCTCCTCCAAAGGGATCGGTCAGGGCGGCCTCAATATCACCTTCGCTTAATGGGCTATGCTGTCCCGAATCTAAGGTGAGTATTTTTGCACCATGGACAACCCGAATGGTGTCGGTGGCTATTGCAAAACGGATGAGACCAATATGGTAGTCGATGGGTAACAAGTCCATCTCCTGATAAAATTCAACAATTCCATGAGATAAAGCTTGAGATTTTCCGCTCATACTTCGGCTATAATCGAACATCAACACAATATCTGCTTTCCCTTCACCATTAGTTAATTCTGGTGAGGCGTTAAATATATGAAGTCGATGTTTTTGGTACTCGACAGTATACGACCGATCTACACTTCGATCAATGGTGACAAGCTGTCTTCTATCTGAGTTGACCGAACTATGCCCAATTACATAGTATGGTGATAGGTGATCATATACTTTCCAACGGTTTTTGCTAACACGATTAAATTGAGCGCTATTAGCCAAAGCGAATCCACGCTCAAAAAAAGCGTGTGTTACACTACTAAAGACTCGATTGTCTACTTCCGCCTTGTTAAAACCTTCTATGTTCGGAATACGGAAATCGATTGAAAAAATTAGCGTGCCGGTACGTCGAATCTCGGCTGAAATACGACGAAAAACTTTAACTAAGCTTTCGTTAGATTTTCTATGTGCTGGCAAGCTACCACGAGTGAAAGTGCCACCTGGAATCTCTTGCCATAAACCATTGGTTCTTTGGGCTAGCTGTTTTTGGAATGGTTCATCAAAACCCAGAACATTGACTGATATATCGGCCAGTTCGTAGTCAGTATTCACCTTGTCTCGTAAAGTTTGAGTCATTTCTGTTTTTGCAGTTCCAGCTGGTTCATCGGTGACCAAAATCAGATATTTGTCAGCATCTATCTGAAATCGAACTGAATCGAGAGCATAAAGCAGAGCATCCAGTGCATACTCATCTCCACTCATTCCTACGCGTTGCATTTGATCTTTTAGAAGAGCAATATCGGCTTGCAATGGTTGCATCCTAATTATCTTTTCTCCATGGCGGACACTAAATTCAACCATACCCATAAAATACTCGATCATATTTGTATCATATGTATCAGCCATAGCATAAAGATGGGAAGCAACTTGCTGTATATTATCTCGCATACTAGCACTGGTGTCGAGTAGAAAGACGACATTTACTTTTCCTTTATCGCTAGTTTCAACGATATGCTGGGCAATTTTTTGCAAAGCTTTGGCAAAAGGATTATTGCTTACGATTTTTCCACTGGCTCCAGTCCCCTTCTTGGGAGGCAGTTTTCCAATCATACCAATATCAGTAGTTCCACTTGATTCGATAGACCGAATAAGCCCATCTCCTTGACCACGGATTCTTTGACGGGAAGCTAGAGTTCCTTCTCCAGCAGTAGTCGTTAATCGGCTGGTGGGTTGTGATAATAAAGAATTATCTCGAGCCAAAGTTTGGCGAGTATTCATTCGAACTAGTTTGTCATCAGAATTTATTGGGGATTTGACTGCTTCGTAAACCAGTATTTCGGTTGAAACAGAAACGGTTTCATTAGTTTCGTTTTTGGTTAATTTCATCCGGATCGTCTGTGGACGATATTCGGTCTCGCTGGTTATTTGACGTGGGGTAATCAGTCTTCGATTAGGGGGTGGGGTTTTAGGTTGCTGCCGTCGACGATTGGCTGAATTAAGTATTTTGATTATTTCAACATCAAGTATATCATTCGGCGATTTTTTCGGACGCTCTGTGAGCAGAAATACAAAAAAATTCACCAGCA
>CAYVHK010000040.1:6847-14933 GCA_964451145.1 uncultured bacterium
TCGACGTACCATTAATTTATCGATTTATCGAGGCAAGGACAATGGTAAGGTGGCTGAAAAAGGAAGTAGGACGACTCTAGCCACTTGGCGGCCAGCATCAGTGTCTATTTCGACTACTGAACCCTGATCGGTGTAGGCGTTTCGGACATAGCCCATAGCAATAGTTTGGCCGAAACTGGTGGATCTAGTACCGCTGGTGATGCGACCTATGAGTTTGGATCCGTCGAAAATTTGATCCCCCGATTGGGGGGGCTGACTGGATTCGATTTCTAAGCCTCGTAACAACCGATTAGGATGGCCTCTGTACTTCATTCTTGCCACGATTTCTTGGCCAATGTAACAACCTTTATCGAAGTTAATGGCTCTCTCCAACTCAGCTTCCAAGGGAATAACTGAATCATCAAGTTCAGCCCCAAATTTTGGAATTCCAGCTTCAATGCGTAGCAATTCTAATGCCGATGTACCCCCCGGTTGAATCTGGTATATTTGTGCCCTATCAAGCAATTTTTGCCACAATTCTGGCAACAAGCTAACTTTCTCAACAAAGAGATTATAACCAACTTCGCCAGTTTCATTCGATCGAACACAAGTTACCCATTCTTTGGCCATTGAGTTCGAAATATGAACTTGACGTACGACATTGTCATGTTCGGTTAGATCGGCCAACGAACAGTCCAAAACAGACTCCGCCAAATGGACTGACTTTGGGCCATTGAGCGAGATTAATCCGGACCTTTGCGTCAAATCGGTAATGGTAACATCATCAGCAATTTGATATTTTTCCAGCTCCGCATGGAGTAAGTCTTTTGCATCTGGGCTGGTAGTCGACAAATCAATCTCATTTTTTGTAACTGTTAGTTTCATATCAGCAATAATTTTACCTCGATTGGTCAAAATCAAGCTGTAGTTACCTTTGCCATTAGCAAGCCCATCCACCATATTAGACAAAATTCGGTTCAGATATATCGAACGGTCTGAACCATCAACACGCAACCGACCCCTATAGGAAAGATCGCTGATGCCAATAGCAGATCGTACGGCGGTGATTTCATCTTTAACAGTGGTGTAACAAGCGACAGGTTTGTGTTCTTTCATTTGTGGTTTGATTCATCCGATAGTGAGAGTAAGGGATTAACTATTGACCGATTCAAACAAGATTATATCCGTCGTTTGAAGATTAAGTCAAATTATCTTGACGACGTTTTTTGCAATTTGATATTATTCTCCGTCCGGTTGCAGAATGCTTGGATGTACATCCAAACTGATACAGGTTCTAATGTCTATTTCTATTTTTCACAAAAACACGCTAATTTGATTAAAAGAGAGAGCAAGAAAAAATGATAGAAGTCAACAACTTGACCAAGAGATATGGGGCAACGTTAGCTGTTGATAACGTCTCTTTTTCTGCTGATAGTGGTGAAATCGTCGGCTTTATTGGGCCAAATGGAGCTGGAAAAAGTACGACCATGCGTATTTTAACTTGCTATCTACCAGCAGATGAAGGAAGTGCTACTGTCGGAGGATTCGACGTTTTTTCTGAGTCAATTGAGGTCAGAAAGAAGATTGGCTACTTACCCGAAAGCACCCCGCTTTATACTGATATGGGGGTAATTGACTATCTCAAGTTTGTAGGACAAATACAAGGGTTAAATGGACAAGAGATAAAACGTCGGGTAAGCGAAATGATCGATATCTGCGGCTTGGAGAAGATGGTCCACAAAGACATTGGTGAATTATCCAAAGGTTATCGCCAAAGGGTTGGCTTAGCTCAGGCATTGATACACGACCCACCAGTTTTGATCTTGGATGAGCCAACCTCCGGTCTTGATCCCTACCAAATTATCGAAATTCGTAACCTGATCAAAGAATTTGGGAGAGAAAAGACGATTATTTTTAGTACCCATATTCTATCTCAGGTGGCAGCGACTTGCGATCGCGTATTGATTATCAGCAATGGCCAGTTGGTCGCCAACGGGACGCCAGACGAATTGCAGCAACGTACGCAAGACCATCAATACTTGGAAGTGTCTTTCGAAGGAGATCAGGTAGAAATCGAAAACAAGCTAGGTCAAATCGATTTTGTACATCACTTCAAGTCAATCCAGAGCGTGGATGGATCGGCAGTATCCTACGAAATCACGTCTGAAAAAGGACATCGAACCAGTGACGAGCTCGCCCGTCTGGCTCACCAAAATCAGTGGTCGATAGTCTCTATACAACCAAAAGCCATTAATTTAGAAGAAGTTTTTCTGCGACTGACAGAGAGTGAAACCCAATTGGAAGGAGCCAGTCCGTGAAGAATACATTTGTCATTTTTAAGAAAGAGGCTGGCAGCTATTTTAATTCGGCAGTCGCTTATTTCAATATTATCGCATTTCTATCCGTTTCGGCTTGGTTGTTCTTTTGGCTCGGGTTCTTTTTTGAAAGAGGACAGGCTGAAATGACCTATTTCTTCAGCCTAATGCCTTGGCTGTTTTTGTTTTTTATTCCGGCTATGACTATGCGACTGTGGGCTGAAGAAAAAAAAATGGGAACAGTGGAGATGTTGATGACCTTGCCGCTTCGCAGTTACGAGGTAGTATTGGGCAAATTCTTGGCCTGTTTTTTAATTTTAATATTGATGGTGGTATTGTCTTTCCCATTACCGTTATCGCTTGGTTATCTCGGCAACCCAGATAATGGTCAGATTTTTACTAGCTACTTAGGATTGATCTTAGTCGGAGCAGCTTATATCGCAATTGGCCTCTGCGCCTCGACCTTTACTTCAGACCAAGTGATTGCTTTTGTGGTTGGTATTATTGCCAGTTTTACGATGTTAGTCATTGGTTTTGTGCCACAGCTTCGCGACTTTGGTTTGGCTTACCATTTTAATAGTATTACGCGCGGTGTAGTTGATTCCAGAGATTTGATTTATTATTTTTCGGTTATTGGGTTCTTTCTCTATCTCAGCGTATTATCGGTTGAGAGTAAGCGGTGGAGGTAAGCTAAATGTCATCAAAAAGAAATCTGTTATACAGTACGAATACGTTGGCTTTGGCCGTCGTTTTGTTCGTTATTCTGGTCATAATTAATGGTTTGTCCAAGAAGGCCTTCAAACGTCTAGATTTGACTGAAAGTAAACGGTATACCATTTCAAAATCAACCAAAAAATTACTGGGCCAACTCGACGATATTATACGTATTGAAGCTTATTTCTCTGAGGCACCGGATCAAGTAAAGTTGATTAAGGACGAAGTAAAAGACATGTTGGATGAATACGATGCTTACGCCAGTGGCAACTTGGAGATTGAATTTATCAACCCTACTGAAGACGACGACCTGAAGCAAAAATTGAGGATGAAAGGTATCCCTGAAATTCAGGTTCAGGTGAGAGAAAAAGATAAAATCGAGGTTCGGAATGCCTACATGGGATTGGCTGTTGTCTATGGTGATAAGCAAGAAGTAATTCCGGTTATTCAAAAAACGACTACCTTGGAATACGACCTGACCTCAGCCATTTTAAAAACGACTCGAAAAGAGGCGAAAACAGTAGGGTTTTTGGAAGGACATGAGGAAGTTGATATCTATGGCCAAGGATTTGAAAACTTGAGAAGAGAACTGGGCAAGCAATATACTCTTCGCAAAATTGGTGTCGGTGAAGGCACCCCTATAGAAACTGATGTTTCCACTTTGGTAGTAGCTGGCCCGCAAAGTCCACTGCAAGCTAATGAGAAATACGAAATTGATCAATTTCTGATGAATGGTGGAAAAATAGTCTTTTTGGTGGATGCTGTTAAGATGACACCAGGTTCCATTCAAGCTACCCCGCTATCGACTGGACTGACTGATCTGTTGTCGCATTACGGAGTACAACTTGGCAACAACCTAGTGCAAGATATCTCACACGATAACCTGACTTACTCTCAAGGTGGTTTCATGACCATCACTCGCCCATATCCGTTCTTTATCAAGATTCTCAAAAGCTACCAATATTCGACCGGAAGTACTAGCGAAGGATTCCCAGCTGATAGTGTGGCAACGAGCGGGTTGGACAGTTTGGTTTTGCCTTGGAGTTGTAGTTTATCTCTCGTGGCCAAAGAGGGGATTACCACAACTATTATGGCTAAAACTAGCAGTCAAGCTTGGACAGCTCAAGCTCCATACAACCTTGATCCTACTCGGATGTTTACGCCACCATCTTCGGTTAAAAATTCTTACCCCGTAGCCGTCCTCCTAGCAGGAGAATTCACCAGTTTCTATAAGAACAAAGAAATCCCTGACGTAAATACAGGAAATGGTGAATCTGAAATTGAAAACAAGAATAAAGACCGTAAAACGGTGGAAAAAAGTCCACTAACTCAGATCGTTGTAGTGGGAACTTCCCAGTTTTTGAGACAACCTCGTGTAGATGGTTTGACCTTTTTGCAAAATAGCATCGATTATATCACGCTAGGCAGTAGCTTGATCGGAATTCGCTCTAAGCAAATCAGCGATCGATCCTTCAAAACTGATCCATCCGCTTTTGCTCGTTTAACTATCAAAGTCCTTTGTATCGGAGGGATACCGCTGTTGGTTGCCTTATTTGGACTATTCCGCTTCTTTTCTAGAATTCGAGCTAAACGAATGGTCGAGACCTACGGCCGAGTTTAGCTTTCGCCATAAGGAGAAAACAGATAATGAAATTACAGCAACAATTGATTGGTTTTGTTTTCATAGTCGTTATTCTAGGAGCTATTACTTTTTTTGTTAATCGAGGTGAAGAACTCCAGAGTTACGAAAACCGGCAATCAAAAGCGGAAAAAATGTTTCCTGATATCACTTCGACAACAGCAGGAGATAAGGTGTCTCAGATCGAAATTACGACTGGCAGCGATACCACCACTTTGCGTCAGTCTGGCACTCAGTGGTTGGTATCAAATATGAACGATTATCCAGCCGACCAAGAAGAAGTAAAGACTCTCTTAGAAAAAATAGATAAGCAAAAACCTTTTGACTTGGTTTCTAAGAATCCAGACAAACAGGCTGGATTTGAGGTGGCCCCGGCCTCAGACGAATTGCCTTTGGCTGGAGTTGAAGTCAAATTAAAAGGATCAGGTGAGAAGTTACTGGCCCATTTCTTCGTTGGTAAAAACACACCTGATTTTTTCAACGCTTATATTCGTCAACAAGGATCACAGAAAGTGTATATCGCTTCTGATTTAAGCAAGTCGAACTTTGATAAAGGTACTCGCACTTGGCGAAACCGAAAAATTTTCAACTTTAACAAAGGGGATATTACTCACGTTTTAATTGAATTGATAGGTGAAGTAGTTGAGATAAAAAGTGGGGATGACAATAAGTGGCAGATGATTCAGCCAGTAACTTCAGATGTGAAACAAAATACACTGGATACTATTCTTGATAATATCAGTAAATTTGAAACTGACGATTTTGTTTCTGGTAGTTCAGATAGTCCATTTGAAGCAAAGGAAAAAATTACGGTTACACTGAATGATGGATCTAAGCGTATTTTAATAGCTGGTGATGAAGTGGATGGTAAACACCAAGTCAAACGATCAGATCAAGAACAGCTATTCTCCATCTACAAATACAAATATAATCAACTGTTCAAACCTATGGATGAGTTGAAAGACGACGCACCTCCAGCAATGCCGGACGAAGAACAGACTACATCCAGTGGAGAAGAAATCGACAGTAATGGATAGTTACACCTAATGATTATAAGGGCCGAGCTGGTTATACCAGACAGCCGCACCGTAATTAAAAACGGTGCGGTTTTTTTTCGCCAATCTGAAGTGGAAAAAGTTGATGCTTGGAAAAACATATCGGCTAGTTGTCCCACAGATAATGTTTTAGACTTGGGATCAGCAGTGGTCTTACCCGGTTGGGTCAATGCTCATACTCATTTGGAATTGACCAATTTACAAGGGGTGGTTCAGCGCAAGAGAAGTTTTATTGATTGGATTTGGCAGATCGCCACTGCCAAAGAGCGACAACAAACTAACTGGATTCTGAAATCAATTCAAGATGGTTTAGAAATGAGTTGGCAAGCCGGTACAACAACACTTGGTAATATACACCAATCTTTGGATGGGTTACAAATTTTAAAGTCTAGCCCATTGCGAACGACCGTTTTTTATGAAACACTTGGTTTCAATACAGAACTAGAGACGATATATGGGAATCGGCTAGAAAGGTTGATTCAAAAATCTCTGCCAGCCACTAAACTCTATCAACCAGCAGTCACTCCTCACGCACCCTACTCTACAAGACCTGCCCGTTATCTACATAGCTTGGCCATTGCTGAGAGACATGATCTACACTTATCCACACATATTTCAGAAACTCAAGCTGAGATAGAGTTTTTGCAATCAGGAAGAGGTGATTTTGCTCAATTATTGGGAAAATTTAACATACCATACCAAGATTGGCAACCACCGAAAATAACACCAATCGAATATTTAGCTCAGCTAGGAATTTTAAAAGTACAACCTCAACTGGTGCATTGTAACTATCTTTCTGATGAAGATATTGATTACATTGTCAATACAGGATCGAGTGTTGTGTTTTGTCCTCGAAGTCACCAATACTTTTTTCACAAAAAACACCCCTTAGAAAAGCTGATTAGAGCAGGTATTGGCATAGCCGTCGGAACTGACAGTTTAGCCAGCAATTGGTCTTTAGACATGCGAGATGAACTCCGTAGTCTTCTAGAATTTGAATCTAATCATTTATCGGGCGAGTACATTCTTGACATGCTAACGATTAATGGGGCTAAGTCATTAGGGTGGCCGAAAGTTGGACAATTAAAAAGAGGTTGGCAGGCTGATCTTATTGCCATCAGTTTACCGACAACTAAGGCTGAGACGATTGATGCTATTTTAAGACAAATAACTAGACCCGGCACGAAAAATTTGCTTACTATAGTTGCCGGTGAGATTGTTTACAAACATAATTAGGATTAAAAAATCCAGAGGGCTTCCCAGAGAAGAACAGGTTCGAATACTTATTTATTATCCCCCGAAAGGAAAACTTGCCCTAAGTTTTTAGTAAAATCGAGAAAATTTCAAACGGTCAGATTATCCTCCCTTCCTTTGAATGATTAGTAATTTAGGGGAAAATACTGGATGAGTCTAAATGGGGCAGTACCACCTATTTGAAATAAACCACATCCCCTGTTAAAGAGTCAATTAAATCAATATTGGTTATCAAGATTAATCAATTACTCATGTTGTCTCATCTCCACTAACCCAATAATAGCTAATAAATAGCTTGAAGACTTGGAGTGTCGATAAAAAAGAAAGAAATGTGCCGATAATCCATTAGAAAATTCAATCTTAAAGTCTATAAAAAATCAGTGTTCGATGCTTATTAGACAAAGTCTTAGGTCCATTTTTGCATAGGTTTTGCCACTGTAAGATAAAAAATGGCCGCGTTTTTTGTTGATAGTTAGGGGCAGATATACTGGTGTCGCAAGTGAAAAATTGTACTTTTTTATTTCGCATTCATTTTAGTAAGGAGATTTGTATTTACAATTTTAGTCTAGAAATATGATTGTTTAACTCTAAAATCGGAAAAACAATAAACTATTTAGTCCTTTTCACTAACTCTGATTAAACAATTATTAGTTGCAGTGTAAATAACTTTTAGTTATAGTAATATCCTACAAATTATCCCAACCTAGGGGTTAGGATCTGTGGCAAATACACATACACATACCAAAAGTGTTATTAACCGACTAGCACGCGTGGAAGGACACGTTCGAAGTATTAAAGATATGGTCAGTAGTGGCCGCGACTGCTCAGAAATTTTAATTCAGTTAGCAGCTGTAGAGTCTGCTTTACGGAGAACGGGAAAACTAATCTTAGAAGATCACTTAGAACATTGCATTACAGATGCAATGCAAGATGGTAATCAAAAAGATGCATTGGCCAATTTTAAAGATGCATTAACTAAATTTATTCGCTAGACGAGTCAACCTATTAATAAAGAAGCAAATAGGAGAAGCAAAATGGTCCACGATCACGACCACGATCAGCATAGCTAACAAGCCAACGATAAAGCCAAAGTAAAAGACGCAAAAAAAGAAAGAATAATAGATAACGGC
>CAYVHK010000040.1:14978-27653 GCA_964451145.1 uncultured bacterium
TGACAACGACCACGACCACGACCATCATCATGACAACCAAACAACCAAAGTCAATTCAGCTATTATTGTTGGTTTGTTAGTATTGGGATTTGCTGCCTGGAAACTGGAAATTTTTTAATCTGAGGAGGCTACCAAATGCATGAAGGCGGACACGGAATTCTCGACAATCAAAATGAATCAAAGACACCATTCCAAACTGCTAGTAAATTTGCACCACCTTTTGTTTTACTAACTTTAATTGCACTATCGGTATTTCAGAATTGGTCGTTGATTCAATCTGAACTTGGATTTGGTTCAGAAAATATAGGAAGAAGGTGGTTTCAATTAGATCTAACCTTGATTCCGATGCTACTAGGGGGGGGGCTCATCACCTACACCACTTTAGTTTCCATGATCGGGAAACGGCAAATTACGGCTGGCCTATTAGTTGTTATCGCTCTTGTTGCTTCTGCACTAACTGAAGAATACCTGGCTGGTGCTGTTGCAGCTTTCATTATGATTAGTGGTGAATTCATAGAAGATTTAACTCTAGCAAAAACACGTAACGCAGTTCAATCTCTTATCAAGTTAGTTCCTGAAACTGCTTGGTATCAGTCGACAGATGACGGAAATAACGATTGGGTACAAGTCCCACTGAAGAGAATAAAACCTTCTAATCGGATTTTAGTGAAAGCCGGCGAGCGAATTCCCGTTGATGGTGAAATACTTTCTGGTCAGGCTGCTATTGACGAATCTAGCTTAACCGGTGAGTCTTTACCTGTCGATAAAAGTGTTTCCGATTTAGTCTTTGCTGGTACTATCAACCAAGACGGTGCCGTCGAAGTAAAAGTCACCAAAATTGGTCGCCATACAGCAATCGGTCGTATTATCCAGGTTGTTTTCCAAGCTCAACAAAACAAAGGAGAAACTCAAAGAGTAGCTGATGAATTTGCCCGTTATTTCACTCCACTAATTTTAGTAATTGCCACTATCGTCTGGTTTTTGACCAATGGTAATGTCACCAATGTCACTGCAGTTTTATTAATTGCCTGTCCTTGTGCCTTAGTTTTGGCTACACCGACCGCTGTTGTTGCTAGTGTAGGTAACGCTGCTAAAAAAGGTATTTTGATCAAAGGAGGTACGATGGTCGAGGCAGTAGGTCAAATCGACACGGTATGTTTGGATAAAACTGGCACCTTGACAAAAGGTCAACCCGCAGTTGTAGCTTTAGAAACTTTCGGACTCGCTAGTGAAGCAGAAGTTTTACAACTTGCGTTATCAGCCGAAATGCGTTCTGAGCACCCAATTGCTCAAGCAATCACTAGTTTCGCTCGGCAGAACAATTCTGAATGTCAGGCTGAAAGCTACGATATCCAACCATCTCAAGTGACAGAATTCGAAATAGTATTTGGCCTTGGGATCAGGGTGAATTTGACATCAGGGGACGACGTGTGGGTGGGTAACTGGCGACTACTGGCCCAAGAAGGTATTCAGTCTCACCCTCTAGCCGACAAATTTCTAGAGCAGCAGGAAGCCGCTGGTCGAACCGCACTATTAATTGCCAAGAATGAGTTAATTTTGGGAGGTATCGCAGTCGCTGATACATTGAGATCAGAGGCCAAAGAAATGATAATGAACCTCCGTCAAAGCGGAATCCAAGATATTATCATGTTGACGGGAGATAACCAAACCACAGCTAACACTATCGCTGAAGAAGTGGGGATTGATTCAGTAAAAGCCCAACTTTTACCCGAAGATAAGTTGAACTACATTCGCGAGCTGCAATCCCAAAAACAAAAAGTAGCCATGATTGGCGACGGTGTTAATGATGCTCCGGCTCTAATGATAGCAGAAGTTGGTATTGCTATGGGAGCAATCGGCACTGATGTTGCTATAGAATCGGCTGGTATTGTATTAATGGGGAACGATTTACGTTTGTTGAATCATGTAATTGGTCTAAGTCGAAAATCGCTCCGTTTAATTAAGCAAAATATCCTTCTCTTTGCTGTTGGTATGAATGTAGTTGGCATCGGACTAGCTGGTAGTGGGTTACTTAACCCCATTCAGGCTGCAGTAGTCCACAATATCTCTTCTGCTTTTGTCGTCATTAATTCTTCTCGTTTATTAGGATTTGGTCGAAATAAAGGCAGTGTGGACGTTCAAGAGAATTAGTGCTGATCACAAGCAACAAGCCGTCGATATTTTATCAACGTTGCTTCGTTTTAGAACAGTTGGAGACCACCCAAAAGCTTACCATGAAGCCATTAACTATCTAGACAAAACTGCCCGACAGATGGGGTTATCTCCTCAAATCATGTCTCCTTCAATCGATCGACCGGCATTAATTATTAGGTTTGATGGACAATCAAAAGAAACATTATTGTTATTAAGTCATCTTGACGTAGCGCCAATTATAGAGGCCAGCCGCTGGCAATATCCGCCTTTTGCCGGTTGCGTTGCTCAGGGCGCAGTTTGGGGGCGTGGTGCTGTCGATTGTAAAGGCTTAGTCGTTGTTTGGTTGACCATTCTGAGGTGGTTGAAGGAGCATCAAAAAAAATTAAAAACGAGTATTATCTTACTGGTTACAACTGATGAAGAATCCGGCCAGGGGGACAGCATTCGTTGGTTAATTGAACGGTTGTCTGTTAACTATCGTATTAGTTGCGCCTTGAATGAAGGAGGGGGCTACCCTATCCAATTTGGTCGAAAATATTTTCTAACTTGTCAAGTCGGTGAAAAAGGCCATTCTCGACTTTACACTAATGAACTAGACGCAATCCCAAAAAATTTGAGAGCAATAGAAAGTCCCAAAACAATCAATGTCTTTCAACCTTTATCGGCAGTATCCCATCACTTGGTAAAGATCTTGCTCTCGCCACGATTCTCTCATCTTGATCCTCGATTATTGGAAAAAATCTTATCTTGGCAACAGAGAAACTCACCACAACGATTAGATCTCATTGAGCTATTTTGTCACCAAGCAACAATCTGTTCCGATCGCGGATCGGTAAACCTGGATCTCAGGCTATTACCAGAGGACATGTTACAATCTGCCGAGATAAACCATAAAAACTTACTTAATCGTCTACAATTGCAAAATTGCCAATGGATATTACATCACTACTATCCTAGTACGCTTTCTCCAATTCACCATTCGCTATATCAGCATATTACTTCAGCATTAAAGTCTATTTGCCCTCAGTTTGGCTTGATTCCACATATCACGCCAGGGTATTCCGATAGTCGGGTTCTGCGATTGATGGGAATTCCAGTTTTTGGTTTTTTCCCTTTGCCAATGGGTACCCCAATCACCAACATTCATTCTAAAAATGAATACTTGAAAGTATCCGATCTTTACCAAGCTAGCGAAATTCTGTTGGAAATTGTTCTGCAAGTAGCCACACACCAGACTCTCTGTTTGCTTTAACCTAACCATTTTAGTTATAATTCTCCCAAAGGTTGTATGGTCGAGTTGAGGAATATAATTTAGACAGGCGTGTTCCCAAAAAAAAAACAGACCTCTGTTGCCGTTCGCTTCTTAGTTACCTACTTCTTGTTGGGTATATCAATCTTGCTTCTGGCATTCTTCTACTACACTAGACAAGTTTTTCAACTGAACCGAGATTTAGAAGCACAAGTGGAGTCACTGGCTAGTTTGGCCGCTGAAATTCCCGAACTGAACGACAATAGGCTACAAGACAGACTGAACCAGATCGTAAAACAATCAACCCAAGTGGGCCGTTTGTCCTTTGTTATAACTGACGCTGACGACCAACAAGTTATTATTGCTAAAGGTGTGGATTCAGAAATCGAACGAAAGCTATTAGCTGAACCTCCGATTCTACTGAATACGGAGGAAGGTCTTCGACTTGAGTCGATTCTAGAACGCATGCGACAGAAAAGTTTCTCGCGTTCAATTCAATATCTTGTGGAAGACCGGGAAATATACGGCTATTTGTATCATGGTGTTTCGGATTCAACGGCAATCGAACAAATCCCTTTCGTCTTTACCGATGCCAATAATAAACCAAAGAAATGGCAACGTTGGGATGGGTTAGTAACATCTACCAATTCATCAGAAGATCAGTTGTCTCAAGCTAAAATGCTAATTCGGAGTGCGACTGCACAGAATCACATTATTCCACTACAAACAACGCCGAATTGGAAAAAAGGTCATTTTTACTACGAAAAAAAACCATATTATGGCCTAATGGTCATGCCAGTTGTTTTAGTCGTGGTATTTCTGACTTTCTCTTTGGTCGGGTTTTTATCCTATCGTAGAATTAAGACATACGAGCAGTCAGCGATTTGGACTGGCTTAGCTAAGGAGACAGCTCACCAACTTGGTACTCCCATCTCGTCGTTGATTGGTTGGGTCGATTTTATTATTGCCCGTGAGGAAAGTCAATCTGATCCTCTTTTGAGCGAGACTTATCAGAATATGCAAAAAGACCTAAATCGTTTGCAGCAGATTGCCCGCCGCTTTAGCAAGATTGGCTCACAACCTCAGAAAGAGTGGGTTGATGTCAACTGGGTGGTTAGTGAGGCCGTTCTTTACTTCCAGGCTCGCTTGCCTAAAAGCAAGAAAATTGACCTGAATGTTGACTATGGTGGATTGCCACAAATCAAAGCCAATGCCGAGTTGTTACAGTGGGTTTTTGAAAATCTGATTCGAAACTCGGTGGATGCAATGGACAAGCCGATCGGCCAAATTCATCTAAGTTTAGCCTATAATCCAATCAAAAATCTTATTACCATCTTATATAGTGATAATGGAAAAGGTGTCAAGTGGAGGGATCGGCGCAAAATATTTAGCCCTGGCATGACTACTAAAAAACATGGTTGGGGACTCGGTCTAACTTTGGTCAAACGAATCATTGAAGAATACCACAATGGACGAATCCGCTTATTACATACTGATACAGATGGCACTACCTTTGAAATTCGGATTCCAACCCCTCAATCAACAGGACAACTACTCTCCAAGCAAATTGCCTAGTTCAAATGAAAGAGGATTACATTAGAAATACCAAAAACAACTTTCCAATGCCTGTTCATAATATCTTGTGGGTTGATGATGAGATTGATGTTCTCAAACCACACATCCTTTACCTCAAGGAGAAATCTTTTCAGGTCACTCCTGTAACTAACGGTGCTGATGCACTCTCATTAATCGATCAGTATCATTACGATGCGGTTATTTTAGACCAAATGATGCCGGGGTTAGATGGTATTTCAACACTTGCCCGATTACGGAAAATTGATTCCACGATTCCCGTCATTATGCTGACGCAAATTCAAGATGAGCCTTTGGTCGATGAAGCTTTATCAAAGCATGTGGCCGATTTTCTTATCAAGCCAATTGGTGGAGTGCAAATTGCCTCAACACTGAAGCGAATTTTACACCGCACCAAAATTATCAAAGAACAAATCCCCCAGTCTTATACCGACGATTTTAATGATATTCACCATGCGATTAATGATCAACCTAATTGGCAACAATGGGTAGAAATCTATCAAAAAACCATTGCCTGGGATCTTGAGTTCGATCCTCTTAACGGGACTGGATTGGAGGAAACTCATCAAGCTCTCAAGAAGGAGATCAACGCTAAATTTTCTGACCATGTGGAAACTAACTACTTGCAGTGGTTAAACGGCCAAGATGGACCTCTATTATCGGTAGACATCTTGAACCACTACGTTTTTCCATATTTAAAAGAGGGAAAACCGGTTCACTTCATCGTCATCGATTGTTTGCGTTTGGATCATTGGTTGACCATTGAGCCGCTACTTCAACCCTACTTTTATATTGACCTTAATTGCTACTATTCAATTTTACCGAGTGCCACGCTCTATTCGAGAAATGCACTCTTTAGTGGACTTTTCCCTTCCCAATTGGCAAATCGCTTCCCCGATTATTGGCAAGAAGGTGCTGATGATGCAACCAGTACCAATCGCTATGAGCGACAACTCCTGCAGTGGAGAATCCAAGAGGAAGGACTTAAACTTAAACCTGGATTAAGATATTTCAAAATTTTTGATGCCAAAGGTGGCAACGAGTTTATCCGACAAGCCTCTACTTTTGACCGGATTACACTGTCTGCATTAGTAGTGAACTTTATCGACATTTTAACACATCAACGTTCTGAATCTGACTTATTACAGCAAATCGCACCAGACCAATCTGCTTTTTGCTCACTAGTCAAATCATGGTTTACGCACTCTGCTCTGTTTGAAATCTTGAAGATTATCGCCAAACAGGACGCTGTCGTAATCCTAACTTCTGACCATGGATCTATTCTTTGCAACCGACCGACGCGTGCGTTCGGGAATCGAGAAACATCGACCAGTTTGCGCTTTAAATTTGGCAATAACTTGGGGTGTGACCGAAATCAAAGTCTCTATATTGACAACCCGGAAAAGTACAAATTGCCAGCTGGTAGTTTGAACAAAAATTATATAATTGCAAAAGAAGATTACTACTTCGTTTATCCGAACCAGTTTAACGAATATACGAGGCAGTTTCGGGGTGGTTTTCAGCACGGTGGAATTTCACCAGGGGAATTGATTATCCCTATTGCAACAATGACACCTCGTCAAAATAGTTAATGAGACTTTTTAAATTCAGTCAGAATGATTCAGAAACCGATGTTATGTTTGATCAATTAAAGGATGATTGATCGATTCACTTGTTGCCTCCGACTAGCACTTGGAGGCTAAAATGGAAAAAGAAATCATCATTGCTGATGATGAATATGAAATACGATGTGCGATTTTAGAGGATGGTGTTCTCAACGAGATCCACATTGAGCGACATAATAGAGAATTAATTTTAGGTAACGTATATAAGGGGTCGGTTCGAAACGTTCTTCCCGGAATGCAAATTGCTTTTGTTGAGATTGGTTTGGATAAACACGCTTTTCTGCACGCTTCCGATTTGCAACACGACTTCGAAGAAGATTCTGACGGGAACGATGATTCAGATAAACTTTACTTAAACCAAGACAACACTGACCGACCACCTCCCCAAAAATCGAAACAGAATAGGCGTCGGCCACGCCGCAAGCATGTTGCAATCGGTGATGTTTTATCCACAGGAAAAAACATTTTAGTTCAGGTTATCAAAGAAGCAATAGCCCACAAGGGATCTCGCATAACCACTGCGATTTCCCTGCCTGGTCGATACGTTGTTTTTATCCCGAACGCTTCTCATATTGGGGTTTCTCGACGCATTCCTTCTGTAGAAGAACGAAACCGATTGAAAACCATCGCCAGAGAATTACACACCGAATTCGATGGAGGGTTGATAGTTCGAACGGTGGCTGAAGGCCGCTCCCGTGAGGAATTGTTTAACGAAGTTCAACACTTAAAAAAGGAGTGGTTGTCAATTTGCAAAAATGCGGAAAAGGTTAGAGCCCCTGCTCCAGTTCACATCGATCACGGTTTTGTGGGACGAATCATTCGGGACTTTTTTAGTGAGGATGTCTCACAATTAGTGATTGACTCAGAGCCATTATACAATAAAACCATGGATTATCTTGCTTCGGCGCTACCAGAACTTCAGCCAAAGGTTAAGTTCTACGATTCCCCAATTTCAGTCTTCGAATCATATGGGATTGAGAAAGAACTTCGCAAAGCCATGCAGGAAAAAGTATGGCTGAAAAGTGGTGGCTATTTGGTAATTCAAGAAACAGAAGCCATGGTTTCTGTTGATGTTAATACCGGTAAATATGTCGGTGAAGATGATGCGATGAACACCATTCTCAATACTAATTTAGAAGCAGTTGAAGAGGTGGTCCGACAGATGAGACTCCGAGATTTGGGTGGAATTATCGTGATTGATTTCATCGATATGGATTGGCGACAACATCGGCAAATGGTCTACCGCAAGTTTCAACAAGAAATTCAGAAAGACCGAGCGAGAACCAACATCCTCCATATTTCGGAACTCGGTTTGGTAGAAATGACACGACAGCGGATGCGACCTAGTTTGGCTAGTTTAATGACTGATAAATGTCCTTACTGCGAAGGCCACGGAGCTATTTTAGCCACTGATACAATTTTGGTTAATCTGTTGAGAAGCGTCAAATCAGCTCATCAGCGCACGCGGCGTCGCAAGCTGAAGGTGGTAGCAAATGACCAAATCATCTCCAAACTAAAAAATGATTCCCGTGTCAAAACCCTAGAACGTAATTTAGATATTCGGTTACGATTACAGAATAACGTCGACCTTCATTTAGAAGACTTCCAAATTTATGACGACCGGGACAAAGAAATCTCATTGAATTGGTAAAACTACGAAGCAACTAATACTAAGGACGCAACTAGAGTTTAAAGGATTCGATTTAGTGCTAATCCGTTTTCCTGCACGCCAGTCGTGATCGCAATTGGCACTGGATCAGAAGCAGCGTAAGGCTGGTGCTTCTGACTGTTAATTGTAGAAATATGCTGTAAACTCTGAGCGGATTGGCGATTCGATGGGTTTCGCTTTCCAATCTCAAAATCGCTGGCTGGTGTGGATGCAGGTAAAATGCGCTCAATCGGTCGCGAACCATAAAAATCTCGCGCTAAATCTCTGGCATCACGAAGATGGCTCTCGATCTGCATTCGCCGAGTTGTATCAATGGAAGTGAACCGAGGAATACTAGGTCTTTCTTCAGAAACGACCGATACATTCTCGCTACGTTTGTTTCTATTTTGCGGCCGATCTTGCCGGGACCGATTACTACGGGTTTGGGTATCCGAAATAAACCGCCGAGCTTCTTGAACTATATTACGAGAGATGTTAGCAATCAACATCATAATCACCTGTCCTCGGTCCAGATTCTACCACAAAACGACAGTAATAAAAACAAAAAATACCTGTTCCAAACCAAATATCGGCAATAAAATACCTGAGGAGAGTATAAAATTACAATATGATTTTTATAAATGAACAATATGAGAAAGAAAAACGTTGGAAAATTTTAGGAGTTGTCTTAATCGTTAAAAAATTTGCTTATGGGTTAAAGTTTGCGGTTGGAGCTAAATTAATGAGTCTTGGGTTACAACAAAAATAAACAACTAACGTATTCGCTGATCAGTTCCAAACACCAACACGTCAAGCAAGTTACCAATGTCTAACCCAAAACCCCAAATCAGCATTATTTATATTGCGACACCTCATTCATTTCATTGTAAGCATGTAATTTTATATCTAAAAAAAAGTGTGTTGTGCGAAAACCCTTTGCAATCAACCATCGAGAAGACGACTTGATGATAAATACGGCTGAAGCACATAAAACTTTCTTAATGGAAGTCATTTGGACACGTTTTGTGCCGGTCTTCGTTAGACTAAGACAAAGTCTGGAGAAAGGCACAATTCGTAAAGTCAAAATGCTGACAGCCAATTTTGGTTTTTGTGCCAGATTTGATCCGCGAGAACGATTTTCATTTAGATCTTGGGGGGTATTACTAGACTTTGGTGTTTACACTGTTTTTTATCTTCGATGGTATTTGGATCACCGAACTAGATTTCTTCAATTGAGTTCCCTTTGTGGATTTCATCTCGGCTGATGATTAGATTAAGATTAATAGTGAAATTCTTGATATTCCGTTTGAAGGTAATGGATACTATTATGCGGTTATAGGAGCCATTGACTGTTTAAGAGATGGATAAATTAATTGAGAGTGAAACTATACCCCATCATAAAACACTATCTATTATGGAAACCTTCGATTACATCCAACAACAATAGACTTTAGCCTATCCTTCAGAGGAGAATAACTAATATGCAATATCGTAAATTGGGAAACACTGGCCTAATCGTGTCAGAGATCGGTTATGGTGGCGGGCGTGTCAAAAACAATCAGGATCATCAAGAACTAATAGCCTTACTTCATCAATCTCTGGATCAAGGAATTAACTACATTGATACCGCTCCGACTTATGGTGATGGGTTCAGCGAAACTATAATCGGACAAGCTATTGAAAACCGGTCTTGCATTATAGCCACCAAAACCAAATGCTATGATGCTGATGGGATTATCAAATCCGTCGAAGCTAGTTTAAAACGCCTGCAGGTAGAAACAATCGATATCCTTCAATTTCATGGTGGCTGGTTCAATCAACATGAAACCAACCTGATATTGAATCAAGGTGGGTTGGAGACTTATCTTAAACTGAAACAAGAAGGAAAAGTACGGTTCCTTGGTTTTTCTGCCGATGGTCCATCCAGTGGTGTTGAGAGATTAATTGCTAGTGGTGATTTTGATATGATGCAAATTCACTATAACCTAATGTACCAAAGTACATGTGATTTATTCAGTAATCGTGGAGTGATACCAGATGCCTGCAATCAAGGAATGGGAATTGTAGTAATGCGTGCTACTACTAGTCGCGCTTTTCCAAAACTGATGCAACAGTGCTTTCCTGAAGAAACAAAAAATTTGGAACTTGACGCATTTTTATTAAATTACGTCCTATCCAATCCCTTGGTTAATGTAGCTTTGATGAGCCTAAAATCGTTGACAGATCTGGAATTGACTAATACCGTATCAGATTGCGATAGTGCTCGCCTTGATTTAAAATCTTTTCATTAATTCGATCAATTTGGCAAAAACAGTCTATGAAACAAAAGCCAAAAATGACCTGAATTGAGAAAAATCGTAATATTGACGTCATCACTCATATTGATACTGGAAAAACAACTATTACTGAACAGGTTCTCTTCTGTACTAGTGGGAGGCACAAGGTTGGTTAGGTCCGATGATGGAACAACTGATATGGACTGAATGGTTCAAGAACAACAGCCAAACGCAACTATTACGGCAGTAGTTACCATCTGTTTTTGGTTCATCCCTCCGCTTAACTGATACTACCAGCCACGTTGACTTTACTGTCGAAGTGGAATGACCCTTGCGAATTCTGGACGGCGTGATTATGTTATTTCGTGCAGAGTTAACTAAGTGTAACCGCAATCAAAAAGTATAGATTGCCTTGATTTAGTCAACAAAACAAATTGGATAGGATCAAATTTTGGGCACACAGTCGAAATGACGAGAAGTCGCTTGCATATTAATCCTCTAATCATTCAGTAGACGATTGAAGATGAAAAAGAGTTCGTAGAAATGATTAATCATATTCGGATGAAGGTCAAATAATGTCCCTCGGTCCAAATACCAGCCGAACCCAATGCCTAGCGCACGAAGTGATGATTGAAGAAATTAATATCCATCGTGAACTTTTTTCCGAATATGACATTCAGGCCAACATCCGTTTCTCTGTGTTGAAAACCCAATTATTTCCGGTATTTTTTGGGCTTCACTTCGTAATATTAGCACCCAGACGATCTTGGATACAGGCGTTAATTATTTGCCGTTTCCTCTCAATGTAGCGGCGACTGTAGGCCTGAATTCAAAAACGAATCGATGAGAGTTGCATTTGCCAGAGAATTACCTAAGACCCAAATATAGACATAATCCTATCACACTCGAATCTATTCAGGAAAACTCAATCGAGTCGACGAAATATTCAATGTGGGTAAAAAAGTTTGTGATACCACTTACCCGGGAGATATTGTGGCTTTGATTATCCCCCAAAAGACCTTGTCGACTAATAGTAATCGGTTTTACTATAGTCAATTGAATTTCCCGATCCTGTAATTTCCGTGTCTGTTGAGCCAATGTTGGAAAGAGAAAAAGACAAACTGGAATCGCCTTTGTCAATTCTAATGAACGACAAGCCAACTTTTACAATAAAAGTTAATCAAAAAACAGAGAAGATAGTTATTTCTGGTATGAGGAATTAATCCCATTTGGAAATTCTGAAATGTCGAATGGTGTAGAGTTTGGCGTTCATTTTGGTATCGACAAGTTGTAAGTTGCCTATTAAGAGACAATTCGATCATCTGCTAAAGTATTAGAGAAAGATATTCATCAGATGAAGGAAAACGATGTGATTAACCTTCACAGAAATGTTATATCGCAGACCGAACCACTGGAATAAGGCACCGGTATTCATTTAGATAACAGTTCCTGTCAGTTAAGCAGATTGACTCAATATACATCGGCGATTGAACGAGGAATCCTACAAGAAACGAGAATAGAGTTTAGGGGTATTAGGATTGCTTCTAAAACAGTATCAAGACAAAGTCTAACTGATAAGACTGGAAAAGGTGTTACTACTTGCTGGGAGTGGGGAAGTTTATTAGAAGTATAAGCTGAAAATGTTAGTGGTATTTCTACGGAGTTTCTACAAATGAAATGGGATAGTCAAAGTGTCTCAAAATCAAAACAAGAGACAGAAGAAACGACTAAAAGTGAAGATACGTTGAAGTATTTTGATAAACTCGCAGAGGATATTGAGTAAATAAAATGGGAAAAGATATGTTTGATTTAGCGGATTACAAACCTGATGACTTTGATAAGAATTTATCAACTTATCAATGCTTAACTCAAAATACAAGGTTGTTTTTAGAATTAGCATCAGAAAAAACATTTAAGTTACTTGATGGATGTTTTGATGATGATGAAGGAATGGAAGAATTAAAATTTTGCTTTAATTGATTATCAAACTGCTGAGAAGCAACTGAATCAGTCTGTTGCCCTATTATCGCAAGGGTAATTTGATCAAGCTTCAGAAATTTAAATAAGGGATAAATATTTACCTATGTCTCTAATAACAATTATAGGTCGTGGACACTCGGGAACACGTGC
>CAYVHK010000041.1:0-104 GCA_964451145.1 uncultured bacterium
GAAGCTCAGGATTTAACAGTGGATGAGGGAACAGAACTAGCCATTACGCTAGTAGCTACAGATCTAGAAGGTTCTGAATTAACTTATCAGCTGGTGGATCAACC
>CAYVHK010000041.1:114-943 GCA_964451145.1 uncultured bacterium
TGCGCCAACGCTATTCTATGTCTCCAATCCAGGTTTCGGTGGTTTGGATCGCTTCACTTTTGTGGCTATCGATGCCAATCAGGTTAACAGTCAACCTGCCACCATCAATATTACAGTCAACGCTGCTCCGGTGGCTGAAGCACAGGAATTGATTGTTGGCCAAGAACAAGAACTGGAAATTGTGCTAACAGCCACCGATTTCGAGGCGGCCACACTAACTTATCAGGTGGTGGATCAACCACAGAATGGAGCATTGTCAGGAACTACACCTAATCTGGTCTACACTCCCAAATCTGAATTTTTTGGCGCTGACAGCTTTACTTTTGTGGTTAATGATGGTGCTTTAGATAGCTTACCGGTCTCAGTAACTATTGTTATCAACGCTTCGCCTATAGCTGACAGTCAGGAAGTCATAGCTGTAAGTGGGGCTGAGTTGTTGTTAACTTTAACGGCCAGCGATGTGGAAACCGACAATTTGATTTACTCAATTAAGGATGGTCCCCAAAATGGCGTTATCTCTGGTACCGGTGCTGATGTAATTTATGCTTCTGAGGCTGATTATCAGGGAGAAGATAGTTTCACTTTTTTAGTTAATGATGGCTTCTCCGACAGCTTGCCGGCCACTGTAACCATCACGGTACTGGGTAATCTACCACCATTGGCTGAAACAGACGCAATTAGCTTACTAGAAGATAGCCCAGCTACCAAAATAGATCTGCTGGCTAATGACAGCGATCCAGAAAATGATGAAATAACATTGGTCTCGGTGGGTCAGGCCCAAAACGGAACAGTTGAACAGGGGCAAAGTGGGGTGGTCCTGTATCAGCCT
>CAYVHK010000041.1:953-19885 GCA_964451145.1 uncultured bacterium
GGGAGAGGGTGGGATAGTCTTTTATACACCTGAAGAAAATTACTCTAGTTCAGAGTTGCCCGATACCTTCACTTACGAGATTAGTGATGGCCAAGGTAACAATAGCCAAGGGATGGTAGAAGTACTGGTCACACCAGTCAATGACCTACCAACAGTTGAAGGTCAACAGTTGACAGGCCAAGAAGATGAGGCCATCAACATCATTTTGTTGGCCGAGGACCTAGATCAAGATGAATTGGTCTATCAGATTGTTGATTCACCTTTCTACGGTCAGTTATCAGGCGAAGGGGCTAACTGGATCTACACGCCGGATCAAGACTACTCTGGGCCAGACCGATTCACCTTTAAGGTAAGCGATGGCACGGAAGAGAGTCTGTTAGCTGAAGTCAAATTTGAATTAGAAGCCATCTTTGATCCACCGGTGTTTACTACTTCGGCCGATAGTTTAAGTGGAGAATATAAAACTGGTGAACCCATTAATCTGTTGGTATCAGTTGAGAACCCAGAAAAAACTGATTTGTCCTACCAGCTGACCGGTCTACCTGAGACAGCCAAAGCTAAACTGGGAACTGCTAAAGACGGGACTCGTTTTTCTTGGTTGCCTACATCGGAATTCGCCGGTACGTATAGTGTAACTATTGCTGCTATGGCGGCAGATAACCCACCAGTCAATTTGACTTTTGAATTGGTCATCGTCCAGGTCAATCGAAGTCCCATACTTCAAGATTCCCCCGCCCAATTGGTGGCGGCTGATGAATTGCTGTCGTTGACCATTACAGCTGAGGATCCGGATACAGACGATCAAGTTGAATTTGTAGTTGAACGACTGGGTAGCAAAGGAAGTCTACCTACTTTAGGTCCGGTCCAAATTAGTTCGGACGAGCAAAAAGGGACTTTAGCCACTACTGTTCTGGAATGGACACCTGACGAAAATGATCGAGGAGAACTGGTTAAATTCAGAATTCGGGCCACTGACGCCGAAGGTGCTGAATCACAAATGACTCTATCAATTGGGGTAGGAGACGTTAATACACCGCCGCAATTGACTATTGAGACTGGTGATCGGTACAACGTATTAGAAACACCAGCTCAGGGTGCGGCAGAAGGAACAGAAGGCCTGTTAATCACTTTCTCGGCCACTGATTTACAGGAAGATACCCTCGAGTTAAGTGTGTTAGGTCTACCTAAAGGGGCGGTTTTCATTACTGACCAAGAGACTAATAGTGGGCAAGTTACTTGGTTGCCGGATCAAAGGGCAGGGGATGGGGCAGAAGGGTTCCAAATTTACACGTTTCAGCTGGTAGCAGAAGAGATTCATGCAGACGAAAAGGAGCCATTACAGGTTAAAAAACCAGTTCGCATTCGAGTACAAAACCTGAACTTACTACCCCAACTGTCTACCATTGACGATCTGGAAATTCAGGAAGGTGAGATGCTGTCTTTCCCCTTCAGTGCGACTGACGAGGATCAAGATAAGATTAGTTTCGATTCCAGGGGTTTGCCTTTGGGGGCCAAAGTCACTGACAATGGTGATGGATCAGGCCAATTTGAATGGGAGGTGCCTTTTGGTTTCGCCAGCAGTGGGCCGGTGACCGTTACCATCATGGCTCAGGATGCTGATGGTCAGCTCAAGGATGGAATCAATAGCCAAAGCTTCCAAATCACAGTTATCAGTGTCAACCGACCACCCGAACAGGTGGGACAATTACCCAAACTGAGGGTGTCGGAGGACGAATTAGTCGAGTTCGGCATTGAGTTTATCGATCCTGATAGTGAAATCAATCCGTTGGAGTCATTTGAACTGAGCCTCCGCTCCCCGGTTGAAGAAGCTGAACTGATTGTAATAGAGGAAGGTAAAGCCGTAGTCAGATGGCAGACCGATGGCAATTCAGGTCAAGATCAAGCCTACGAGTTCGAGATTGTAGCTACTGATGCGGCCGGAGCTGAGGCCAGTATTGTGGTGATAGTGATTGTGGATAATATCAACCGACCGCCGGAATTTTCTGAGTTTCAAATACCATCGGTACTGGAAGGTGAGACCGTGGCGGTGCCACTGTTGGCCATCGACCCGGATGACCCAGAAGAAATACTGTCATTCCAAGTGGGTGGAGATTTTCCATCAGGCATGGCTATCATCGCTGGTGGCGAGCTACTGATACAGCCCCAAATAGGGCAAGCTGGTGAATATAATTTAAAACTAACGGTAGTGGACAGCGAAGGTGCTAAAGCTAGAATTAAAGACCAGTTAACTGTTACTGCTCAGAATTTACCACCTGAAATTCAACCCTTGCAACCAATTTACAATGGTGTGGCTGGGGACCTAACTCCAATCACTATCACCTTATTATTCAGTGATCCAAATGAAGATCTACTAGATGTGACTGTCGAAGGCGATTTGCCTGTCGGCTATCAACTGGATAAGGAGAACGGAAGTTTCAGTTGGCAACCGACAGCGGATCAATTTGGTGATTATCAGCTTGTTTTCACGATCAGTGAAATAGATACTCAAGAAGCTTATCAGACCACCGTTAGCACGCAGATTTCTGTCTTGAATCCAGAAGGACCGATCCTCAGAGATTTACAGATTATCGGTACTAGTGGTTATGTCACCCTAAGCGTGGAACTTGAAGTTAAAGGAGATAGTCTGGCGGATGTGGCTTTCAAGATCGGCACTAAAGAGATCTACCAACAATCTGAAATATCCTCTGGTCAAGTCTCTTATGATTGGGATACTAGTGCTCTAGGTTTAGGTGAAGAGAGCCAGTACAAAATCACGGCCGAGGCGAAAGTGGGTCCAAACATCAACCAAATTTCGATCGGTCCGGTTCCTATAGACAATAAGAGTCCAGAAATTAGTTTTACCGCTGCCGCTGTCGAGGCTGGTACTGGAGAGCTGTTAGATCTGGAAGTCAAAGTTGTCGATAATGGAGAGCTAGAATTGGTAGCTTTCGTTTTTGGGACCCAACTAATTAAAGCTAATTCAGCCTCTGATGATAACTATCAAGCCAAATTTGTAGTGCCAACCAATCCTATAGCTGAACTAAGAGCAGCAGGAATTGATTTTACCGAAGTTGATGGAATTATTGAGTTTCCTTTCTTCATTCAAGCCACTGATCTGGGTGGAAATACCACTCTCTATCCAGAAGGTGGTAGCTTAACAGCTCGTTTGTTGGATAAAACCCTACCAGTAGCAGAAATTGACCAAAATAAAGTGATCGTCAAACAGGGCGATATAGTCCGACTAAGTGCCGACCAATCGACCGATAATAGCGGCTTAATCAGTAATTATTCTTGGGATTTAGATGATAGCGATGGAGTGGATTTCGACGCTAGCCAGTACAAAAGTAAATATCTGGAGTTCACCGCCGATAGATCGTCTATACTAACTCTGCGAGTCAAAGATGTGGCTGGAAATGAAGCCACGGCTAAAACCGAAATCGAAGTCATTGACAAGACGCCTCCTGAGCCACCTGTATTTGGCCGAGTTGAATTTGAAGGGCGACAGGTCAAAGTTGAAGGTCAAGCTGAGGCCGGATCTACCTTAATTCTCATCTTTGTAGCTGAAGCTGGTGGAAGTCGGGAAGAATGGCAAACCGAAGTAGATGAAAATGGATTTTTCTCTGTCTCTGGTTCTATTGTGGCAGAAGGATTATATCGCTTACAGGCCACTGCTATTGACCAAGCTGAAAATGTTAGTAGACCAACTACCTCCCCCAATGACGTACTAATCGACCTGACAGCGCCCGATCTATTTGTTGGCTTAGGTCAAGCTGATGGACTTAATGAGACCAATAATGTTCGACCACCGATTACAGTTGAAATATTTGACACTGGTGGGATAGGCCCAACTCAAATGTCGCTGCTTGAAGGATCGACCGCCGTCTCAATTGAAGGTGGTAGTCAGCGGGACGGCCAAGGTCAAAACAATCTTTTGTTGACCGTTATTCCACTTCGAGATCTGATCGATGGTGTGGGTTACACCGTCAAGGTAGTATCGGAGGATGTGGTCGGTAATGAAACTGAAGTTGACTATCAGTTCAAGATCAATTTAGCCATTGCTGACACTAGTCCCCCTCAAATTCGTATTCTGTCTCCGCGAACAGACGGGATGTTGATAGGTTACCGTCGCCCGCGGCTCAAAGCTTCCATCCAAGATTTAGGTGGATTTGACTTATCGGCCAACCCGGTTTCGGTCAATCTCTCTACGGCTGGTCAGGAAGTTGCCCTCAAAGGCGTATCACTAAAAGGCGACACCAACGAAATACTGCTAACCGCCTTTCCAGCAGAGGAACTACAGCCGGCGGAATATGTATTATCAATTCAAGCTCAAGACCAAAATGGGAATCAACAATCGGGCGACCGAACATTTATCGTGATTGGTCCTCCGATGACGACACCTGTAGCTGGAAGTTTAAACCGGGCTCAAATCGACACCGAGGAGCAATGGTTATCGACATCTTCCACCACCATTACCGGAGAGCTCGACCTTTCACTGTTCCCCGGTGGTGGATCAGTGGAAGTGTATCGTAATGACCAACTTCAAGTAGTGGCAACCATAGATAGTAATACCGGTGTTTTTATGACAAAATTGCCTTTGTTAGAAGGTAAAAACCAGATCGATATCTTACCGGTCAATATTGTTGGTTTAAAAGGCCAATTTACGCCAATGGGCATTTTTGTGGTTGATACACAGAAGCCTATTATTGAATCTTTACAACCATCTAATGGTACTGCGTTACCAAACTTCAGCGCATTAAGAGCCGTCATCAAAGATTCGACCATCGTTTCGGAGATAGCCAGCGGTGTTAATCCGGACAGTATCAGTTTAACTATTGATGGACAGATGGTAACTGATTTTAGCTACGATCCAACCTCAGGTTTATTAATTTATCAGCCTATAGCAAGTCAAAACGAAGCTAAGGAATATACTGTTCTACTGAAGGTATCAGATCTATTGGGGAATAGTAGCCAAGCTGAAGTCAAATTCCAAGTTGATCCTGACGAAGATGACGTAGTCCCGCCAACCATTGCCGGTCTTTTCCCGCGTTTGGGTCAAACAATCAATACACAACAACTAAATGGATTAGAAATCAGAACTAGCATTTATGATGTAGGCAGTGGTCTGAATACTGTTCAAATACGATTGGACGGTCAATTAGTTAATTTGCCAACAGAAGAAACCGATGACTCTTTAGCCGGCCAAGGTGTAATCGTTATTAAGCCGGATCAGTTATCTGAAGGAGACCATCTGCTGACCATCTATGCTCAGGATAAATCTGGCAATGAAAAAGTAGTTAATTCTAACTTCGTGGTGGATACAAAAGCTGATACTCCATCCATTCAGACACCTTCTCCTTTCGTTAATCAGACTAGTATCTCCCTGAATGGCCAAGGTGAGGCTGGAGCTGCCATCAATCTGTTTATCAATGGTCAACCGACCCAATCAGTTGAGGTGAACCCGAAAGGAAATTTCATTTTTGATTCTGTTAATCTAATTGAAGGTAATAATGAGATTTATCTGGAATCTATTGATGTGGCTGGCAACCAGAGTTTGCGTTCGACAACGGCCTCGGTATTCGTAGATTTGCAACCACCGACGGTAGGTAACCCCATCCCCAGCGACGGACAAAGGACACAATCACAACTGTTGGAGATGAAAGTAGAAGTAGCCGATAATCCGGGAGGTAGTGGTATCGATACGGACAGTCTGCAATTTGTTCTGGATGGCAACCAACCATTGTGGGAATTTGTCTATCAATCAGAAATCGGACTACTAAGTTATATACCAGCAGAAAATTCGGCTGAAGTATTGTCTTTAGCTGAGGGCTTACATACTTTCCGAGTAGTGGCCAGCGACTTGGCCGGCAACCAGACTATTTTCGATTCTGGTCAATTTTATGTCGATATCACACCACCCGAAATCGGCGACCTGCTCCCACTAGAAGGAGATACTTTAACCTCGCCAGCGGTCAAAATCCAAGCTCTAATTAAAGCCAAAGACGTAGCCCCAGATCAGATCTCGGTCAAGTTAAAGCAGTTGGAATTGGACAATTTGATGGAGTTGAAGGCCAACTTTGACCCCATTTCGGGTAAATTGGTAGCTCAGGTCGAGAACGACCTGCCTAGTGGCGATTATGTAGTGTCTGTTTCGGTGGCCGACATAGCAGGCAATATCAGTCAGCAACAAGTAAATTTCAAGCTCGATCTGACAGCCACCGATAGTCAACCACCGATTATTCGACCTCTGTTTCCCTTACCAAATCAAGAAATTAGCACAGTCAGTATGATGGCCATCAAGTTTGAGGTTTTGGATGCAGACAGCCTTATCAACTTTGAGGATATGACGGTTGAAATTAATGGCGTTATTTACGACAATCTGTTTAAGAAAGGCAGTGGAAATCGATATAACCGAGACACAGGGGAGGTCATTCTCTTTGGCCGTTTGCAACTAGAACTAGGTGGACTAGAAGATGCACTAGAACTGGGTGGACTGGAAGATGCACTAGAACTGGGTGGACTGGAAGATGAACTAGAACTGGGTGTGCTGGATAAACCTTTAGACCTATCTCTAGGTACCAACTTGATCAGCATTTCGGTTAGCGATGAGTTTCAAAACCTGACCCCCTTCGAATTTAGTTTTGATGTTTCTCTGATACCAGCGGCCAGTCCGACCTATGATTTGGTACCACCTCAGCCTGCCGCCATTAGCGACCTGATGTTGAGTAATATTTATCAACAAGAGGCTCAAGTTACGGCCGGTCAGACCTTTACTTTTAACTTCGAGGCCAAACAAAATGTGGTGGCTGCCTTCATGGACCTATCTCAACTGGATGATAGTATTATGGCTACTCAGATCAAAGGTCAGCCTATAAACAACAACTTGGAGTTAGACCTAACAACTATTGTTAACGAAGTAGAAATCGATTTTGAGTTGTTGCAACCGTCACTCGATCTGAAATCACTCCAATCCTTGTTAGACCAACTGGCGGTTGAAAATGATGCTCCAATTACCATCGAACGGGCTAATCTCCAACGGGTTCCCCTCTATCGAACTTTAACTACACCTCTAGATGTTCGCTATGGTTCTAACCGCTTCCAAGCTAAGGGACAAATCAGTGCTGAAACCCAAATTAGGGGCGGTGAAAAATCTTTGGCTCTCCTAGTTATCAGCCAAGATCTGTCGGCTGCTGTTCCCTTGCTGGAATTAGATTTGGAGGAACTGAAAGTTGAGTTTAGTAACCCCGCCACTGATCAGCAGCGTCGGTCTAGCCGACGCCGTAGTCGCCGAAGTAGACAAACTAACCGACTACAGCTGTCCGCTGATAACGATCCTCAGCCGATAGATGGAGAGGAGACGACTGATCGTAATCTAGCCGTCGTAGTGACAGAATATCAAGGGGTAGTCTATACTAATGCTACCGACATTCCACTCAGTGGCCAAATTTCCGATCTGGAGGAAGGACGTCAAGTAGAAGTGGAGGTATTTGTCAATGGTAATTCCATGGGCAATGTACCCGTTGATAACCAAGGCCGGTTCAATTTGGATAAATTAGTCTTGGATGCCGGCATGAATACGGTGACCTCATTCAGCCGAACTTCTTCCCAGTTGCAGAGTCCTGCTTCGGCCCCGCTACAGGTTTTTGTAGATCGACAAAAACCACAAGTTAGCTTTGTTGATCTACCCACACATCTGAGTCAAACGGTAACCAAAATCACTCTGGACTTTTTGGACGATAGCCAAGCTCCGGCTCAAGCCATGACTTTGTTTGTCAATGGACAACCTCAACCTATTAGTCTTGATCAGAGCACCGTCCAAGTGGCCATTCAACTACAGGATGGGGAGAACCGACTAGCGCTGTCGGCTGTGGATTTAGTGGGTAATGTGAGCCAACTACAAGAACGGCAACTAATAGTGGATAGTTCACCTCCAGGCACAGCTCCAAGCCAACTGACAGCTGTGTTAAACACAGCCGGTAATCAGCTGGAACTAAGGTGGCAAGCAGACAACAACGCCGGTAGCTACCAGCTGTATCGATCTAGTCAACCGATCACCGAAGTGGGTAATCTGCAACCAATAGCTCAAAATTTAGCCGATACTATTTTTGTTGACTCCGAAGTCGATTTGGCCCAGACTTATTATTATGCCGTTACCTCGCTCAGCCCTGCTGGAGTAGAATCACTAATAGTATCTGACAATCTAAATCTAACTATCATCTCCGCCCAAGGCGGGACAGCAACAGCTGGAGATGGTAGCCGGATAACATTCGGTTTGGCGGCTATTTCCGTTGATTCGACCTTGCGCTTGGCCGTGTCTGTGGAAACCGAACCGACTTCAGAGCAAAATTTACCCTCGTTAGCCCAGGATCAGACTTTGGCCAATGGAGATCGTCAGTTCAAAGCTATCTCTCAGAGCGGACTGCCTTTTGATGAGATTTTGAGCCAAATGGCAACTGTCACTATCCCATATCCAGCCGGTGAAACAGCCGAATCGATCAGGGTTTATGCGTTAGTAGGGGGTAGCTGGCAACAGGTACAAGGGGTTGAAATTAATAAAAATCAACAAACTCTGCAATTTAAGACTGATCGTCTGACTCGATTCCGTTTGGCTGTACCTCAATCACAACCTTGGGATCCCAACAATGATGGCCGAGTAAACATTTTCGATCTAGTAACAGTAGCCAACGATTTTGGTAAAAGTATCTACGATCAGCTGAATTCGGTAGGTAATAGTTATGGCCAAACTGGATCCAGTCTAGCCAGCGATCTCAACGGCGATGGTAAGGTGGATATCCTAGATCTGGTAGCCATGGGTAAACAGACTTTCCAAGATAGTATTTACACCGACTTGGGTCAGTTTGGTAATGAGTTTGGACAAAAAGGTGGCTTGATGTCCAATGACATCAACGGGGATGGTGAGGTAGACATCTTCGATCTGGTGTTGTCAGCTAGAAAAAGCAAACCAAAACTGCTTGGTGATATCAATGAGGACGGCTATGTAGATGTTTTTGATTTGGCCTTGGTCGCCATTCATTTTGGTGAACAGTATCAGTTAGATCAACCAGCCAGTGCACCAGCTTTGGTACAGGGGCCAGCACAAGGCTGGGTAGCCTTGAACTACCCAGAAATGGATAATTCATCTACGTTTAACGTTTCACTGGCAGCTCAGTTAACACAGTCTTTGAAAGGATATCAGTTTACCTTAAGTTATGACCCAGCCCTGCTGTCAGTGATGCAGATTGAAGAAGACGATGCCTTCGATGGGGCCGGTTTTTCTTTCGAACCACCCGACTGCAAACCCGGAGAAGCTAAATTCGCTGCCGTCGACCTAGACCGATCGGAAATGACCATCAACCGAATCGGACAAGAAATGGTGCTGGCTAATTTACTAGTTCAAGTCTACGGTAAACGAGAAGAGGCCTTATCCTCTCTACGACTGGAAGAGGTCATTTTATCTAATCGGGAAGGGGGAAGAATTACTGTCCTATATCAGCATGACCAGCCCAAAGAAAATAATCAGCATTTCGCCTTAGCCCAGAATTTCCCTAATCCGTTCAATCCAGAAACTTGGATTCCTTATTACCTTTCAGTTGATAGCCAGGTAGAGATCTCGATCTATAACTCGACGGGTAAGATAGTACGTCGATTAGAAGTAGGTTGGCAAACGGCAGGCGAATATCAAAGCAGAGATCAAGCAGCTTACTGGGATGGTAGGAATAAGTTGGGTGAACCGGTGGCTTCTGGCGTCTATTTCTATACCATTAAAGCGGGAGAATTCAGTGATACCCTCAAGATGCTACTGATGAAATAGTTTTTTAAGTGCCTGATATATTACTCATTTGACCTGAAAAGGATTAATCGTCGAAACTGTATTTTGCTAAAAAACCTCGATAATTAGTCACCAAACAGATGTGATTTGGGGTTGGTGTCGATAACAGTAACCGTCAGCGGTAGGATTTCCAATTTGTTAACGTGACAAAAACACCACCCCTCTAGAAAGAGATTTCTAATCAGGTTTATTGTCCGACATATTAAATATAAATGTGTTACCTAATAATTATAAATTTACTGATGAACAAGACAACCAATAATCAATGTTTTCTTCTTCCCCTCAAGTAAGCAAGCGAAGCTCTGACGTGAATTTCCAACAACAAACTAAAATGTGTCACCTAATATCTTATTCTGCCTTTATTCTCTTATTTTTTCTAGCCTACAGTGCTTTGGCTTCGCTACCCATTCTCTATAAGCCCGTGCATGAACACCACCATGCTGATGGCCATTACCATTTTAATCGATTGACCAATGACACTCTAGGGACCAATGATCTGAAGGTGTTGACCATTCTTTTTATCCCTAATGGCGTTAGTCCAGGGGTTGGTGCAAGCAGTAGGGCCATTACCCTAGCCAAGGAAGTACAGGGCTTTTTTCGAGTAGAAATAGCAAATAAAGGTCATGGCGCCAAAAACTTTGAATTGGTCGAAGATAGCCAAGCAAATGTTTTAGTTCTTACAATCGATGGGGCTGAAGGTTTGGCTGGTTAATCAGTCTTCAAGTGATCAGGCATTCGATAAAGTGAAGCAGGAATTAAGCGAGAATGGTCAACTCAGCAATTATTACCCCCATCAGAAATTCGTCTATTTTGTTGTTTTTGAAGGATTGGATGCATTTGGTCAAGCAGGAGGTGTGGGCGGACAATTTGGCCCTAGCGGTGGTATGGCACTACTACCCAGAGGGGTTGGTAACACAGATGCACTTAACTTCGATATGAGCACCATTGCCCACGAATTAGGGCATGCTTTCGGTCTAGATCATGACTTTAGGTCTACCGGCAACTCTTCGCCACCTGCTGGCAAGCATTACGTAATGTCCTACGATAGGGCTGAACAAAGCGACTATGTGCTATCCAATTGTAATGCTGATTACTTAGCTGTAGATCGATACTTCAATCGATCAGGTGTTGAAGGGCTGCTAGTAGAAGGAACTTATCCTAAGATTAAAATCAATACTCCATTAGCTTATGCTTCTGGCGCCAATGAGCACCGAATTGAGTTTGAATTGTCTGACCCAGAAGGACTGCACCAAGTGCAATTCTCAGTTATTACCGATGTACCTGAAGGTATCAATAATCCACACGAAGTGGCCAATGATTCACCACAAATTCAATTTTGCCAATTACTATCTGGCGTATCGCTAACAACTGATTATTTGTACGCAACTCATCTGCTAGCCATTTCAGGATCGAAAAGCATTACATCCCGAGCTCGTCGTTTACACATTAAAATTGTTGATAAGAGCGGCCAAGAGTCATATAAAAACTTCACTATATATGATCAGGATCGATCTGCCGAAACACACACACTCACCAATGGATCTCTAGGTGAATTACTTAAGGTTGCTTGGCCAAAAGATATTATTTCTATTTCTGGAACCCCAGTTGATACCGGCAGTTTATTTATTGAAAATGGGCTTTTGACTCTGACTTCAGCCAATCCAAATAGTCCGCAAAGTATATTGGCCAGACTAATTATTGATGGTGCTGCGGATACACACTTGCATTCTCTGAATTTGACCGGTATTAGTTTGCAATCCTTCGCTAACAATGTAGTTATTGAAAAATGTATCATAGAAAGCACTGGTATTGCTGGTGTCTATATCGACGGGGAATCCAGTACTACATTAGTCGGCAATACTATCCAAAATTGCAGTGAGTGGGGCGTATATGTTAAGCCTGGGTCATTGGTTACCGTTGGGGGATCGACCGCTCAGCAAAGTAACACGGTTCAAAACAATGACATCGGTATCCAACTCGAAGGGGCAGGGAGTATAGGTCAACCTGTTAGTGTCACCGGCAACAATATCCAGAATAATCTCCAAGATGGGATCGTGGTCAGTCTAGGATCAGTCGTGTCCATTGGTGGTAATCTCAGTGGGCAAGCCAATTCCATTATTAACAATCAAGGAACTGGCATTTCCTTATTCGGAACGACTACCCACGCCGATGTTACCGGCAATATCATTCGATCTAACCAAGGCATTGCTGGTATATACGTAGGAGGTGGAAATGCTGATATATCAGGCAATACGGTGGAGCAAAACCTAAAATGGGGAATATACGGCAAACCAAATACCCAGGTTATCGTAGGTGGTTCGAATGTTGAGGAAGGAAATACAATTCAGAATAATGACATCGGCATCCAATTAGAGGGAGTGGGGACAGATCAAAACCCAGCTTCAATTACAGGTAATGTGATTCAAAATAATACTGAGACTGGGATAGCCTTAAGTCAAGGCACAAAAATAAAAATTGGTGGTGCGACCAATGAAAAAGCCAATTCCATCATAAATAACGGGGGAATTGGTATTGCTTTATCTGATGCTAGCACAAATGCGGAAATTATCAACAATATCATTAAAAAGAATGAGGAAGGTATTCGTTTACAAGGTGCCAAGGCCCAAATTGATGAGAATTTGATAGAAGAAAACGATGATTGGGGAATCTATGTCTTCAGTGCTGCTGATGCAGTAGCCATTGATCGCAACATAATTACCAAAAACAAAGGCGGAATTTTTTCCTTTGAACCAAGTCATCCCGTTATTCTTCGAGGCAATTTGATTACTAGATGTACTGGATCCGGAAATGAAGCTGCAGTTTGGTTACAAGGGGCAGAAGGAACATTAATTAACAACACAATTGCCAACAACAATGGTTACGGATTGGGAGCTAGTTTTGACAAGCCACTTATGGTTGCCAACACCATTTTTGCCCAAAATCAAAAATCAAGTTTAGTGAATTTTCAAGGTAACACTACAGGTAGACAAATTATCTACAGCCTATTTGATGGTAATAATTTACCCTTTGGCGTATCTGAAATCAGTAATCTAAACGGTAATCCACAATTTGTGAGTACCATTAATGACGACTATCATCTGCAAAGCATTTCTGCCGCTATTAACACTGGTGATAGTACAGTCAGCGATTTACCTATCCATGATTTAGATGGTAACCAGCGAATTTTCGGTAGCACTATTGATATTGGAGCTTATGAATATGGTAGTAGTGCAGTGATACGTCAATTAGCATTTACCAGTCAGACACAGTCGGTTAATATCAATCAAGATTCAACCAAAATTACGGTTCAACTACAAGATCAGGATGGTTCTCCTATCAACTCAACCAGCAACCTGATTGTTACCCTATCCTCGTCATCGACGACGGGAATTTTGTCGACTTCAGCCGGTGGAACTGGGGTTACATCTGTTACTATTAATGCCGGCCAAAACCAAGCTGATTTCTACTATCGAGATACGAACATAGGCAATGTCACCTTGACTGCTACTGCTCCTATTGGATCTCCAGCCGCAGAAAAATCGGCCACTCAAAATTTGTCGATTGTCGATTTAATACCGCCATCAATCTCGTCGCAGTTGGCGGCTACACTGTCCCCGGTGGAAATTAAAGCTAATGGTATCACCATTCAATTTAGCAAAATCATGAATACCAATTCTGGTAATATCAAGCTAGTTAAGTCAGGTGAACAAACACAATTAAATGTATCTGTAATTGAATGGGATGCTGGCAAGCAAAATGCAACTATAAACCTATTACCTAACGCAAATTTAATTGCAGGAGAAGACTACACCATTTCTCTTACTGATCTTCTAGATACTGCTGGTAATGGGTTAGTTTCCGATGATCAAAGTCTGACTTTCCAAACTATATCAGCCGGCAAAATTATAGTTAGTACTCCTATTCAGTCAGGCCAAAGATCCATTCTACATCAACTGAAGCCAATAAATGGAGGAGGAAATTAAACCAGTCTAACGCTCGATCTAGCAGATCAATTACTGACTGATATTGATCTAGATGGCTTCGATGATTATGATGCAGCAATTGATACACAATACCTAACGTTGAAAGTTTTTAAGGAAAGCAAGGTAACCGCAGACGGACTGGACAGCAACGATTCGCAAATTGGTTCCGAAATTTTGGCCACGGAACACAATGCTGGTAGCCGTATTTTCCAGATTGACTTTGCCAGCCCAGGATTAGCTATAAATACAGACCCTGTCGATTTGTATTTGGAACTAGTAGTTCAAGTAGATAACCCCAGCACAGCCGACATTGTCGATGGGGCCGAAATGGGACAGCAGGCTGAAGTCAGCCTGGCGCTAAGCGACATTCAGGCTTCAGTAGATGTTGTACCTGACTTGGATCAGTCCGGATCCCCAATTGGACATAATTGGTATGATACGATCAACCCAAGTAAAGAAAAACCTGTTCAAATTTTTGTGGCACTAGCAGAAGATCAACGCATCTCTCTGGACCAAACCCAATTGTCGGTTGTTACTCAGTTGTCAACATCAACTACCAAAACCTTTACCTTAACCAATACTACCAATTTGGACCAGACGTTCTCCATTATAGCAGCCAGACCGGTTAGACGAACAATTTCACTAAATAAAATCATCGATGATTCCACAGATGATATAGGTGGTAAACCGTTTGCAATTAATTCGGTGAAGGCGGAACTCAACCCAGCAGACCTAGAATTACAGATTGTCACGGCTGGTAATTTTTCCATGGCTGATCTGTTGGAATTAGCTCCTCCAGGTGGACCTGTGGCCCTAATTCTGTTGGACACTGATAAAAACAATGAAGGTCAGATACGACCAGAAGATTTTGGTGAATTTTCCGTAGATAACAGTGCCGGTGTTGACTATGTGTTAGAAATTCGGTCAATGGGAGCAGGTCTAGTAGCTGAATTGATTAATCATACTGATGATCAAGATCAGATCGCAGGCAAACACATACCTGTCCAAGTTGAAAGCCAATCTATTGGTTTATCAGTGCCCCGTCGCAGCCTAAGCAAGACTGATCAAAGCCCGATTCATGTCTGGGTACGTTTGGGTGATGATTATACTGATAAGGGCACCGTATCCCCGATATTAGATGTAACAATACCACCTCCAACCGTAGAAAATGTAGATTGGGTTAGCGTACAGCCAATAACTGGCACACTATCAGCTAACAACACACGGGAAATTACTGTCACTATTGAGACTAATGTCGTTGGATTTTCAGAAGCTGAATTGTTGATACAGGATTCAGCCAACCATACAGTGGCATCAGTTACAGTTAGTAGAACTATTAGTGGCATCGAGCTGGTGCGACTGTCTGTTTCACCTGACCATGCCCTAATGAAAGTCGGACAAACATTACGGTTTGTTGCTAGTGGTGAAGATTTAACGGGCGTTGAACGAGAAGTAACTACTGGCTTATATTGGTCTCTTCTTGGTAATGCTGGCGTGGGCACAATTGATTCTGCAGGCCTATTTACAGCAAATCAATCAGGTCTAATTCGAGTCCAAGTAGCTATTCGGGATAGCAACGATAAGGTCAAAGTTAGAGCAGTCTCCGATGAAATTGAAGTGATTGATGATATACAAGGTGATTCAACTGGCTCCAACGGCCAACCCGATGGGATGGTCAATATCTTTGACTTAGTCAATATGGCTAATCATTGGCAAGAAACTATCACATCTACTACGGCTACCTCGTCTGAATTTATCGCTCTCGATATAGCTGGTGGTGGATCACCGCAGGTTGTTAACTTCGATTCCGGTTTAACTGGTAATTTTTATGACTTTTCGCCAAATAAACCGAATGTGGCCAATTTGACTGCTATTGAGGATCATGTTCTAAATCAGCTACAGATGGAACCGGACTATACCAATAGTTTTGGTTCCATTGATTTTCCAAATACAAGTGGGTCTTTAAAGCATCGAAATGGTACCGACACTGAATTTAGACAGTATTTTCTGGCCCATTTTACTGGCCTGCTTAAGGTGAGTAAACCTGGAACCTACCAGTTCCATATTGGTTCTGATGACGGCTTTCGACTGGAAATCGAAGGCCAAACAGCAGCTGTCTTCAACAATCCCCGTCCCTACAAAACGACCTCGGCGAGTTATGTTTTTGATCGTCCGGGCGAATATACGATTGACCTTTCCTTCTTTGAATGGGGTGGTGCTGCAGGAGTCAAACTGGAGTGGACAATGCCGGGGCAAGGCGATGGCCTGATCGATATATTTGACTTAGTGGTTTTGGCCGACAATTTCGGTCGAGGTTTATCAGAACCGTTAAGTGCTCCTTCTATTTCGGCTGACTTCTCTACTGACCATCAGGCTAACAGTCGGTTACGAGCTTTGTCTAGCGATCACACTCTTCAAATTAATGACCATATTCGATCCCAAGCTGGTCAGGCTTTCGAATTACAAGCTGTGCTGGAAGGAATGGATCAGATTCAAGCCTACACTTTTGACTTAGTCTACGATAGCAACACAGTTGAAATGCTTAAGGACTCGAACCAACTTCCCATCTTTACAGATGGAAATTTGCTCCAAACACCTGATCGAACCACTCATAGTGTGATTAAACATGTTCAGAAAGATCATCTATCTGCGGTTAAGGTTAGTTCGGTATTACTTGGTCATGTCTCGACCGAAAGTCTGGGTTCAATAAATGGACAAACTCGCTCGCTCGGTCAGTTAAAACTGCGACCTAAGACTGTTGGGCAGAGTATGATCTCAATACGTAACCTGATACTAATTGGTCAAGATGGTCAGCCCTACACCGTGGCCGATGCTAACTACATGCTCCAGGTCCATCGGCAGGTGGATCAGACAAGACTATTACAAAATTATCCCAACCCATTTAACCCTGAAACTTGGATTCCGTTTGAACTGAAAACAGGTAGCCAAGTTACTATTACTGTCTATAATCAGTTGGGGGAAGAAGTAAGAAAATTGGATGTTGGTTACAAAGTAGCTGGTCCACACCATAACCATCAAGATGCCGCTTACTGGGATGGTCGTAACAACTGGGGGGAACCTATCGCCAGTGGGGTCTACTTCTATCGAATTCAGACGGACGATCACACAGAAACCAGAAAAATGGTAATTTTGAAATAGCTAACCTAACTAAATCTACGCTGAGAATCCACTATCAGAAATCCCCTTCCGTTTTTGGAGAATCGGCGCAGATTTAGCGTTCCTTCACCGGTGGTTTTATTTAGGCTGGCTTTTAAATTTAGTGTTTTTGGGTGTTTTTTTAGATATCATAAGGTATCTGTTACCAACTGACCTTGGTGTGATCATTTTTCTCCACATTCAAATTGTGGTGAAAGAATAATAATTTAATTAGCTGACAGACTCCGTCGAATGGCATACAATTAAAAACATTGACAATACAGGCACTAATGCCTCATTTCCTACCTACCAGCTTTTTCCCTCTAAATAACTGCAAAATTGAAAGCAAAAACTGGATCTGCTGACCCAAATAGATACTTGTAGATTTAGTCTTGGGCCTTAGATTTGTGTAAGATAATTACATTCCAAGAAGCTGAGGGCAAGACCGCTGACAACCTGCCATCATCCGATTTTGCACCAACTTGATGCACAGGCTTTACATTATCAGGCTGATCGAAAGAATTTGTTGCTTTCAGATTTTCGTTTCTAAGCACCGAATGTTGGGTTATTCGGTAATCATCAAAGTCCCGTAGATCGCCTAGCAATGCCAATTCTTGCTCTAGATTACGATTAACAGCGAACACAGTTAATTTCTCTTGATCTGGATTCCATATGGCTACGGATTCCAAGTATGTCACTGAACCAAATGTAGCATCTTCATATGTAGGAGAACTTAAGTGCAAGTTGAGGGCAATTCCCCGACCGTGAAGAGATGCATCTAAGTAGGGATAAAAAATTGTCTGACGATAAACACCACCGCCTGTTTGGGTCATAATAGGTGCAATTACGTTGACTAACTGTGCCATACAGCCAATTTTCACCCGATCAGCATGTTTCATTAAGGAAATCAACATACAACCGACAACCAAGGCGTCTTCAAAGGTATAAATATCTTCTAGTTGCGACGGCGCAATAGACCATGGTTCAATTTCTCGGTCCGCTTGATTGGAGTGAAACCAAACATTCCATTCATCAAAAGCCAACATCATCTTTTTATTGCTTCGCTTTTTGGCCTTTACATAGTCGCAAGTTGCAATTACCTCCTCAATAAAGGCATCCATACCAACTGACATAGCTAAAAAGTTGCCAGTGTCGTCGGCTCGGTTACCAAAATAGGTGTGCAAAGAAAGGTAGTCAACTAAATCATAGGTATAATCTAAAACTGTTGCTTCCCAATCAATATAACTATCCATACCACGATGTGAACTACCACATACCACTAATTCGATGGTAGGATCAACCCATCGCATCACTTTGGCAGATTCCTGAGCTAAACGTCCATACTCACTAGCCGTTTTATGTCCGATTTGCCATGGACCATCCATCTCGTTCCCTAAACACCAAACCGGAATTTTGTGCGGGTCAGTATAACCATGAGAAACACGCAAATCACTGAGAGCAGTGCCGCTTGGGTGATTACAGTATTCAACTAACTGACGTGCAGCATCAACACCTCGAGTTCCGAGATTAATTGCCATCATTGGCTGAGTATTAGCTTTTTTAGCCCAGTCAATAAAATCATTAGTACCAAACAGATTAGGCTCTATCGTTCGCCATGCCAGTTCTAAATGCTGAGGGCGTTCCGATTTTGGACCTACACCATCTTCCCAGTTATAGCCAGATACGAAATTCCCACCAGGATACCGGACGATAGGCACATTTAGCTCTTTGACCAAATCAAGAACATCTTGTCTAAAGCCATCTTTATCAGCGGATTCGTGCTCTGGTTCATACACTCCTCCGTAAATGGCACGACCGAGATGTTCGATGAAGGCTCCGTAAAGTCGGTCGTCTATTTGCCCGATTTTAAATTCACGATGTAAAGTTATTTTTGCTGTTTCCAAATCTATTTTCTCTTCCTTGATTTTTTTATTTGTCTAATTTTTCGTTACAGTACCGACCATAAT
>CAYVHK010000041.1:19895-27633 GCA_964451145.1 uncultured bacterium
ACTACTAATTAAAACATTCAACTAGTCACTATGCCACAGTTATCCAAATTGTTCTAGATAATATCTCTTGGAATTATGCAGCCTAGCAAAAATTCATCTAATGAGGTACGCTCCGAACTGCTGTCAGCCTAAATTAGAAAATTACCCAAATACTAGCATCGATCACCACAAATTGAATCCAATTCCGAGCATAGTCCAAGTCCCACCCACGAAAATTTGCCCCATTAACAAACCCAGAAAAAACCCTGTTGCCCGCCGAAAACCATTCATGCCGCTTGTTTTCAGGATAATGACTTTTAGCAACCAAACAATAAAAAATGAACCCCACCCCCAGTTCATCTGCCAACTGCCAGAAATGGCGTAGCCCAACGGATGAAAAGGCCACCAAATAAACCTTAATCTACCCAGCATTAGGCCCATAGTGGCCAAAAATCCGAAGCTAGTAAAGCCAATAGCAGCCATATCCGTTTCACCAGCATAAGTAGCCCAAGACTGAAATCTTGTCCAAGTTTCTCGACCAAAGTACAAATTGACAGGCGCGGCATTCTGAATTCCGACTTCGTAACTGTGATGTAGCATAGACCAAAAAGCCATTGGACCAGCTAACAGGCAAGCTACGACCATGGCACGAATAAAGTCGTTCGGTCTAGCCTCAATTCGATCTACAATTTTTAGCGTTTCCAGTTGATGTGGGTGGGCATTAGAACGATAAGCTCGGTCTATGGACCAAAGTTGTGCCAAACCAACTAATGTGCCATGCGTAAATCTTCGACTGCCAAAAGCATTCATCATAATAGTACTTGGCCCACCAAAATGCAGATCATGAAGCGGAGTTCCTATTTCAGCTCTCATTCGACCAATTGCGATCTGGATCAGGTAGTAAATCAAAAAAAATGATACTCCTACCCAAATTGAGATGCCGAGGTAACGACTGAACAAAGTTAATCCTCCTAATCCAATAATGACGGTCAACACCGCTAACCGATAAATGCGACTCTCAATCCCACCGAACAATGTTTGGCTTACCCACCTCAGATGTCGTCGTGTTAACCAAAGGGCGATTAGACCCACCGCTAAATAGCCGCCTGATGATTGTTCGTAGGAATAGGGGAAGTTGGGCATACCCTGAAAACCAACCATCTTGCCTAGAATTTGCTGAGATTTAAAAAATAGCAGAAAGAACCAACAGGAAAATAGGATGTCTAACGGCACGAAAAAACCGAGGCCGATATAGTTGAAGATAATATTGAATGGAGTCCATCCAATGGCATTCCATGGACTTTCGGTTAAGTAACGTTTCAGGTCCACGCTAAGCGGTATCCGAGGCACCTGCGGAAAAATTCGGTTCAGATAATTGATGCTCAAAATTGAACCGGAAACAGCTAATCCAATCCAAACCAACCGATCAGCAAAGAATTGGCGATTAGGATCAGAAAGTTGGTAAGGTAGATGGATGACAGGATAGCTGAGTCGGTCTGTACTTGTCCATTGCTTAGCCACAATTACGTTGAGGGCTAAAGAAACACAAAGCAGAAGAGCAATAAAACCTGACCAGCAAAGGAAAGGGCCTAGCCAAGCCAGTAAATGCAATTTATCGTAAAGGGTCGATTCTCCGACAAAGTAACGCAAAAGAGCTGATTTATTTTGAACCGTAATACCAGTAGGTAGATAAGGTAATAAAATTCTAGCCCATTCGTTCTCTGGGCTAGCGTACCACTGAGGATAGGTAATTAGTGGCACTAAGATCTGAATTAGATCATGACCGGCTACACAAGCGGCAATGTTACACATGGAGAAAATAGCTAAAAGTTCGGCTCGGTGAAGGGCTAATTTAGGCCAAAAACGCCGAATTAACCGAAATATAACCAACAGTACAACCATGTTATAAACTGAGGTCCAGATCAGCGAAGAAGTACTACCGCCACCGCCCTTATAAACAATGGCCTCAATACGAGATATCCAATAAGAGTGAATTGGCATCATTAACATACCAATCAGTATGGCGGTAAAACGAACTTGATGGGTGGAGTTCAATTTAGTTGAAGGGGAAGTCATCGAAAAATATGTTTTAACCGAATACAAGTAAGAACTGGCAGGGCAATTTGGATTGCATTTATCCAATTAGACCAAATAAGAGAAAACAGAGTGAAAAATATGAGCCAAATTTTTTTATCTCATCTTCTTTAGATATCGTATTACCTAACAAGCCTTTATTTCGACTATCGTACAATCAGTGGTTGATTTTATCAAGACTTGAACGTATTGAGCAATTGTGTTACAAAAAATATTAGTTGCTTAATTGGTAGAAGAGATAGATAATTAGTTACTTAGCTGACAACGCTAGTAAGTTGAAATTCATTCAGACCATCTACTAGTCTTTGCACCTAGCATGTAGTAAATAAGCGATACTTGAACGACTGCTAATACATTCCTCTATTAGACTCTAGAAGGCGCCGAATCTTATAGCAGACTTCTATTAATTGAGAATGACAAATTATTTCCGGGCAGAAAAGGCCAAAAATACTGAACTATTGTCTAATCCATTGAATATCATCTTCAAATACCAAACATAGATAATTTGTTTACAACTGTGATTGATTAGGATAACAAAAAACAGCCACTAGGAGAAAAAATGCCAACTAAAAGTACTGAAAATCAAACCATAGAGAATTGGCAACAACAGGAAATACCTGAGATAGTTCTGGAGCCAGAATTGGAAATTGTTGACCCACATCACCATCTGTGGGACTTACGTACTATTGAACGCCCATCCAGTTTTCAGCAGAAAGTTTATTTATGTGAAGACTTTAGCCATGACATTACCCAATCGGGCCATAACGTCGTACAGACAGTGTTTGCCCAATGTGGTGCCTTCTATCGATTAGACGGACCTGAAGAAATGCGTTGCGTAGGCGAAACTGAATTCGTTCACGGTATGGCTGCTATGAGTCGATCTGGCTTATATGGTCCAATGCGCATTTGCACTGGTATCTTTGGGACAGCTGATCTTCAACTTGGTCATGCAGTGGAAGAAGTGTTAGAAGGTCATATGTCAGCCTCCGACCACTTCCGGGGTATAAGAAGCCCTTTCCCTAGCCAATTGAACCAAGAATATCTCGACGGTTTTTCCATTTTGGACAAATATAATCTAAGTTTTGATAACTATTCGCCGGATTTTGAACGGTTACCCACCTTAGCCAAATTAGCCAGAAGATTTCCAGATGTGACCATCATCGTCAATCATTTGGGTGGTAAAATTGATCCAGATGCTGATGAAGAAACTATTCTTTTTTGGCAGCGTGCCATCGATGCTATTGCCGACTGTCCGAACACAGTGATGAAAGCAGGTGGAGCTCAACAACGCGTCGGTCCTTGGGAACCACCATTTCATATGCACCAAAGATCTAAACCTATCGGCTCTGAAGAACTTTGTCAATTACTGTACCCTTATTATCAATATGTTATTGACAAATTTGGACCTGAACGATGTATGTTCGAAAGTAATTTTCCTGTTGATAAAGAATGTGTGTCTTACCGAACATTATGGAACACCTTCAAACGTATTGCCGCTAAAGCTGGGTTGAGTGAATCCGAGAAGGATAGTATTTTCAGCGGTACTGCTACACGTGCTTATCGTTTGCAGAAACTAACTAAATAGATTACCCATTTATCAGGTGAATTTTAGCTAAATCATTGCAAGCGATCCAAAATGGTTTAGCTGATTAAAATCGATTCCAATACTGCCAAACGGTTTCAAGCTCAATATAAAAAGGAACTACCTATGATCTCTGATTATTTCAAAAACCAGACGATGCAGGATCCTGCCGTCCCCATGATTCAATTGCCGATGAAATTCAAATCTCGTCGTACCAACACAGCTACGGTGCCAAAAACGACACCGGAAGCCTATCATGTTGATATATTTGATGTTGAAGGTTCTGGTTGCATACGGCATATCTGGTTCCTATTTGCTGAGGGAAGAAGAATAGAAATTACCGTCGATGGTGCGGAAAAGCCTCAGGTTAACATGCCCCTCAAGTCATTTTTTGGCATTATGCACGATTGGACCCCCTACTTCATCGATAATTCAGCTTTCACCGTTCTACCCAACTATGAAACACCTCAGATGCCTGGTAATCCAGGCTATAATCTTTGGATGCCCATCCCTTTCAGCCAATCTTGCCGAATTCGCCTGTATGTGGATCAACCGCCCGATGGTCGGCTGAATGGGCTACATGGTAGCGTATGTACAATGATTGATTGGCACCAATATGAAGACGATAATTTACTGACGCCTTTTCGGTTTCACGCTGAACACCACTTGTACAAGTCTGCACCAACTCGCAACAACGCTTACCAAATAGCTGATGTTGATGGCACTGGTTTCATAGCGGGTGTCGTGCTAGGTTCCAGGCAGCGTAATTACACCGATATGATCTATCACACCGGAGGTATGTCGATCCTAATTGACGGTGAAAATGAACCCAACGTGATACGCGGAACAAATATGGAAGATGATTTTGGCTTTTCTTGGGGGTTCCACATTAAGAATGGGCGCTGGATTGGATCTCCCTATCATAAATGGGGTGGCCGTCTGGACCAGGATGGCGTTATTTATCGATTTTTCGGGCCAGATCCAATTGCTTTCGATTCATCTATCTCTTTCTGCTGTGGTTCGCGGGATGACGACATTGAAACTGTAGCTTATTATTACAAAGTTCCTGGGACGGAATCTGCGCCACTGCTAACCCCGAACCAGTGGCTGGTGACCGGCTTTTATGAAAATGGTGATGATTGGGAGACCTTCGACGCTGCAGAAAATGTAGAATCTATCCCCTCGGATCAGTGGGCTACTCACTTTTCTGATAATGAACACTTCATTCGAAAGATTTCTGCTAATCGTGGCTGGATTGATTTTCGTTTTTCCGGAATTGATCCACAGTTGCACGCTGGGCATTTCACTGGACGATCGATGTACGCTAGTGCCACATTAGATAGCGATCTCGATAAAGAAATGATACTGCGCTTATCCTTCGATGATTGGCTGAAACTGTGGGTTAACGGTCAGCTAATCGGAACATGGCAAAATGGCAGTGATTTTGAAACGATTCATCTACCAATACAACTTAAAAAAGGAAAAAACGTTTTTTTGTTGAAGAGCAATAACATAGGAAATCATTGGAATTCTTGGGTGGCTAATTTTGTCTTGGAGTAGATCTTATGACCAATAATTACTCCGAATCATCGATCCATGGCAGGTTAAAAATTGACTGGTTGTCAATTCCACAGGCTAATTTTATGACTGGTGATAACTATACGGCGTATAGAGATCCTGCAGGACACTATCACAACGGTTTGTTTCGCGTTTTTCACACCCTTGTTATGCAGGAAACCGACGGTTTTTACTACTCTTTCGTAGCTGTGACTGAAAGTCGAGACTTGATCAATTGGAGCAAATCTCGATTTTTAACGCCTAAAGACCACCGATTAAATTATTCTAGTCCTGGCAATGTAATCCGCTACAATGATGAATGGATTTTATGTTTCCAGACCTATCCTATGAACAAACCGAACGACCGATTCGGTGATGAAACTGCACGCCTTTTCACTGCTCGTAGCAGCGATTTGGTTAATTGGTCTCCACCTGAACTCATCAAAGTTAAAGGAGCACATGTTCCAGTTGAGGATATGGGGCGTATGATTGACCCATATCTATTCTCAGATAAAGATACCCCCAACAAGTGGTGGTGTTTCTACAAACAAAATGGGGCTAGCATGTCTTATAGCCAAGATCTTCAGGATTGGACATATGTTGGTCGTATAGATTCAGGAGAAAACGTTTGTCTAATTTTGGATAATGATGAATATGTATTATTCCACTCGCCACGAAACGGTATTGGTATCAAAAGATCCAAAAATTTAGAAAATTGGAGTGACTGCCAGCTTTTAACCTTCGGACAACTGGAATGGGAATGGGCCGCAGGTCGAGTTACTGCTGGGCATGTCTTGGATTTACGACATATAGCTGAAGTCGGTAAGTTCGTCATGCTTTTCCATGGTTCTGTTTCTACAGATATTCAGCCCAAAGAAACACACGGGCACGCCTCTTTGGGTATAGCTTGGAGTGACGATTTACTACATTGGGATTGGCCTCCAAAATAGGCTCTAATTGAAAATATTACTAGATACTCACAATTGACCATCTTGGCAACTAAATACCAGTCAGCAAACAATCATCAAATTTTGCTAGTTTTTTGTTTCTGATTGATTCGTACTGCCAGTTATGTCGATGAGATGTCAATATGATATCTTATTTAATCAGTCAAGTATTTCAAAAAATAAGTTGCAACCTTCATCTCATACCCGTGGAGTGAACACATTAATGTCAAATTGGTCATCCAAATACATTCAAACAAACGAAATTCAACTTCATTATTATCAAACTGGTGGAGATTTGATTCCTCTGATTTTAGCCCATGGCATTACTGACAATGGCTTGTGTTGGACACGTTTAGCCAATGACCTAATGGAAAATTTCAACGTGATCATGATTGATGCTCGTGGTCATGGGCAATCCGAGGCTCCAAAATCAGGGTATTCTAAATTGGATCACGCTCGAGATTTAGCTGGATTAATTGAAGGATTAGAACTCGAACAACCACATTTGATTGGCCATTCAATGGGGGCTAGTAACGTAGCTTCACTTGCAGCTAATTTTCCACATTTAGTGGGGAAAATTATTTTAGAAGACCCACCCTGGTTTAAAGAAACCGATGTTACCAACCAACAGAGAAAAGAAAGACGAGATAATTGGTATCAGAGTATGGTAGAAACGAAAACCAAATCAATAGAAGAAATTATGGCTTTTGGTCGCCAACAGAATCCGGATTGGGCGGAAATTGAAATAGAGAGTTGGGCTCATAGTAAAAAACAATTTCATCTTGAAGCTTTTGATTTTATAGATCATCCTTTTGATTGGCAGACCGATGTTGAACGTATCACCAACTCCAGCTTATTGATATATTCAGATACAGAGTTAGGCGGCATCGTATCTGGTGAAATAGCCGAACTCGTCAAAGCTACTAACGCCAACTTCCGAGTAGATCACATCTCTTCAGCTGGACATAACATTCGCCGGGAACAATTTGATAAATATACGTCTTCCATAAAAAAATTTTTGTCGATGCCAATTTGAACAATGTAGATCATTTGTAATAGTGGTTATTTCATGCGAGTAATTTCTTAGTACTTTTGAGATGAATTGTTAATGCTTTATATGCAGATATTTGTCTGATAGAATAGTTCGTCAAACCTCTAAAGTCGCTGTTTCATATCGAAAACTAATTTGCATAATTTAATATTACGTGTTGGACCAAATCTAGACGAACTTGACTTAAAGAATAAGGAGAAAAACTAATGGCAATGGTACAAATGAACCGCCTAGAACCACTACAAGACGCAACCAATTTACTTGATCAACCAACAGAGCTACAACGCCAAGCATCACAAGATGGTTATTTGTTTTTTTCTGATCTACTAGATTCGACTAAAGTACTCAACCTTCGACAAAAAGTTATGTCTATTTGTGAGAAACATGGCTGGACCCAATCGGGTACAGATTGCATCGAAGGGCTAGCCAACCCTGATTTATTGGTAGTAGAAGATGGAGATCCAAGATGGCAAGATTTCTATGTAGATGTACAGAGATTGCCAGAGTTTCACCAATTGGCTCTCGATG
>CAYVHK010000042.1:0-27126 GCA_964451145.1 uncultured bacterium
GAACCAGCGACCTCTTGAACCCCATTCAAGTGCGCTAGCCGGACTGCGCTACGCCCCGTTCCAAACCGGCCCTAATGATAGCACTGACCATTTGACCTGTCAAGATAAAACACCTTACGTTTTGATTTGTCCATCACCATATACAATATACTTGTAACTAGTCAAACCTTCCAAACCCATTGGCCCACGACAATGTAATTTTTGCGTACTAATACCAACCTCTGCTCCCAACCCGAATTCGTAGCCATCGGTAAACCGCGTACTTGCATTAACATAGACAGCAGCAGAGTCAACCACCTTGAGAAATTTTTGGGCCGTAGCATAATCATTGGTGATAATGGAATCCGAATGATGGGAACCATAGCGATCGATATGATCCACGGCTTGGTCAAAATCTTCTACAACTCGAATAGACAAAATCTTGTCTAAATATTCAGTTTGCCAGTCATCTTCGCTTGCGGGAAGCATGTCGGGGCATACACACCGACTCGCTACACATCCTCTTAACTCAATACCTTTCTGTGCGAGCGCTATTTGAATTTGAGGTAGGAAAACTGCAGCTACTTTCCGGTGGACTAGTAAGGTTTCCATTGCGTTACATACGGCGACATATTGAGTTTTCGCATTAATTGCGATTTTCACTGCCATTTGCAGATCGGCATCTTGGTCAACGAAAATATGGCAAATCCCATCAGCATGACCAACAACAGGAATTTCTGACATTTTCATTATATACCGAATGAATTCGTTACTACCTCTTGGTACAATTAGGTCGATCAGATCATGGCTGGCAATCATAGCTAAAACTGCTTGACGGTCGGTAATGTTGACGAATTGGATGGCTTGACCTAAACCAAACTGAGCTGCAGTTTTTTGTAAAATTTCGGCAATGGCTATATTAGATGAAATTGCTTCTGATCCACACCTTAGTAGAACGACGTTGCCTGACTTTATACAGATGTCTGCGACTTCCACAGTTACGTTTGTCCTAGATTCGTAAATTACTCCTACCACACCAAGCGGAACTCGAACTGTTCCAATCCTCAGTCCATTTGGCCTTTCCCACATGCTACCAACCTGACCAATTGGTTCGGGTAGAGCAGCGACTTGACGCAGGTTATCCACCATAATTTCAATTTTTTCACCATCCAATTCTAGTCGTTGCATCAGCGGTGGTGACAGATCATTTTCCTTACCGTTTTTCATGTCAATTTGGTTTGCAGCCAAAACAGACTCCCGCTCATCCCAAATTGCTGAGGCCATTGCTTGTAAAGTATCATTTCGAACTTCAGATGAAGCGCTTGATAATTTTCGCATACCTACCTTGGCTACCTTTGCTTTGGCAGATACCATTTGATCTATTTTCTGTTTATCCATTACTTTAGTTTCAAGTTATTATTTTGCTGATCATTTAGGGCTGAAGGCCATATTGGTGTCTTTGTAAGCTTTGGCTATCTTTTTTCTCAGACATTCCCTCAAAATTGCTCCGCAAACCGCATATCGTTTTCTAGCATCACCCGAAGGTCGGTAATACCAAATTTAATCATAGCAATTCTGTCAACCCCCATGCCAAAGGCAAAACCCATATATTCCTCCGGATCATAGTCGACACTCTGAAACACCTTTGGGTCAACTGCCCCAGCCCCAAGGATCTCGATCCAGCCTGTTCCCGAACAAGTTCGACATCCATTCTTGCAAAAGGGACAAGAAATGTCAACTTCTGCTGATGGCTCAGTAAAAGGGAAAAAGTGGGGGCGAAAACGAACTTTGGTTTTTTCACCGAACATTTGCTGAGCAAAAGAGTACAAAACCCCCTTGAGCTCGCTAAAAGAAACATCGCGGTCAACCAAAAGGCCTTCAACCTGATGAAACATTGGTGTATGCGAAATGTCATAGTCGCGTCGATAGACTCGACCAGGAGCTATCACCCGTATGGGTGGGCGTTTTTGCTCCATTACCCGGATTTGGACTGGTGAGGTATGTGTACGTAAAACGATACCATCCTGAATATAAAAAGTATCTTGCAAGTCCCTTGCGGGATGATCAACTGGTGTGTTAAGAGCGTCAAAATTATAGTATTCGAGTTCAACCTCTGGCCCCTCAGCTATCTGAAACCCCATACAGTGAAAAATATGATTAATAATTTCAAAGGTTTGTGTGATCGGGTGTTTTTTACCAACTTGTGCACACCGACCGGGCAAGGTAATATCAATTTGTTCGCTTAGTAGTTGGAATTCTCGTTCTTTTGTTGCTAGTTGGCTTGCAACAATTTCGATCTCTTTTGCTAACTCGGTACGAATTTGATTGGAAAGATTTCCTATAGCTGGACGCTCTGAGGGGGGAAGTTGTCCCATTCCCTTCATCGCACTTGTATATTTCCCCTTACGGCCAAAACAACCAACACGAACAGTTTCTAAACTTGCTGGGTCAGACACATCTTGCAGAGCAGACAGAACCTCAGTCCGAATCTGTTTTAGTTGCTCAGCAAGTTGGTTCATAGATAGAATGTTACCTAGATCTATTTAATGTGGGATTATCTAGTCCAGCTGACGGACAAATACGGGCTGATTTTAGCATAAGGTTAAAACCAAAGTCAATTGTAGCTATAAACTATAGAAAACAAAGATATTAGCTAAAACTCACGTAAGTTTTTTGTCAAAGCATCAGCGTTTTTGGAGCGATTCAAGTCCATTAAATAAACATGAAACGAATCTGTGCGATCAGATACAAAAGCCAACTGGCTACCATCAGGTGAAAAAGTAGGATGGATAGATATGCCAATACCATTGGTAATTTGTCGGAAATTGGTACCGTCAGCATCCATCAAACAAATTTCAATATCACCGTCACGAGCAGATACAAAGGCAATCTGTTGACCATCTGGAGAAACGGCTGGATTGTAACAATCATATTCAGAGGTCAGAATTTGCGTTTCACTAGCAGGACCTTTATTTGGATCGAAGCTATAGAGTTGGTGGACATTTTTGCGAGCAGCCACAAATATAATTCGGCTAGTTAACGGAAAATAGCGAGGCGTTCCGTCGTCGGACTCTTCACTATGAGTCAGTCGCTCAGATTTGATTTCACCAATATTACTCAAATCCTTATTGGTAAAATCTATCCGATAAATTTCCAAATTACCATCCAGGTTCGATTCGTACAATATATGATTAGAAGTCGGAGACGCACTGGGGGCTCGCACACCTAGCTTGATCGGTAGCAGTTCTTGAGTTGTTTTATTGTAAATATGAGATACATAAATACCCGCGAAAAAACGTGTTGAACCACTGCCTTGTAAAGTTACAGAAACCTCGCGTGACGTTTTGGGCTCTCTACAGTAGAGTAAATAACTTGGATCATGCAGGAAAACCGGCGTGGTCTCATTAAAATCAGCGCTGAATGTTATACGTTGTCGTATTCGGCCGGTTAAATCCATGAGATAAATTTCGCCATTATCCAAACGAAAGGAAGAAAATGCAATTCGTTTACCGTCGGGCGAAAATGATGGTGAATAATTATCTGATTTACCCGTAGTTAACTGAGTGATATGATATGCATCGGTTACATAACCGGCAATACGAACTAAAACGTTATCTGGTGGATTGGCACGCAGAACAGCTTTCAATTGCAAATTAGCTCGCTTCCGATCCCCAATCCTTAGATATGCTCGAACTATTTTGATACGGGCCTCAATCTGGTCTGGTGGACGAGTAGCTAGTAGGCTAATGGCTTCTCGAAACTCAGCGATTGCTTCTTTTGTCTGATTGCTTAAATTATAGGCATCACCTAATTTTAGATGCCCAATTGGATCTAGTGGGTAGTCTTGAACAAAATCTTTCAACACTGGTATCGCTGATTGTATTTGACCTTTTTGGATTAAGGTTTCCGCCTTCCGTACCCGTCTAGGTAATTTATCTTTTGGACAACCAATCAAAAAGCTTGAAAATAGACTTAAAAAAAACAACAAAGTCCAATGGTAATTACGTTTCATTAGCGGTTTGTACCTTCTGAGCTAACAAGCTAATAAAAGCAGTGGAAGTTCCAACAGTCGGCACACGTGTCGCTTCAAAACCGTTATTCTCTGCTACCAATTTGGCTTCCCGATCTAGATCGTACAAGACCTCAACATGGTCGCAGGTAAACCCAAGGGGTACGATAATCACATCAGTTGAAACCGACAGATCTAAACTCGGAATCAGGGTATTGATATCTGGTTTTGTCCAATCAATGGGGGAATTTTCAGGTGCACTTTGGTAAGCCAAGCTAAATTTTTTCTTCAGCTGATCAGCAACCAACTTAGAACTTTGGGCAAATTGCTGGCTATAGGGAGAACATTCGGCTGCAATGATCGGAATTGCATGGGCTGTGAAAATTAGGTGAGCTGATAGAAAACGGTCATTAGACCAATTCATACATGAGGATCTAATTTTCTCTGTCACTGCAGATATATATCCATCCTCGGCCGACCAGCCTGAAGCATAATAAACCATTATGTCAGGCCACTGGCCATTCTGAGTAGAGAGACTTTCGAGTGCTTGGTTCACATCTTGTTGATATTCCTGCCAACTAGTAAAAGTTTGAAAAGGCGACAAGATGATGGCCAGTATTTTACGGCATCCGTCATCTATCATGTTAGCCAATGTTTCTAATAGAAACGGCCGCCAGTTTCGCATTCCAATATACACGGGAAGATTTGCTTTTATGGATAGAGCGGAGGCTTGAGCTGAGGTCAGTTCGTTAAAAGGTGAAAAACCACCTAATTCAGTGTAATGTGCTACGACTTGGCTAACCCTTTCAGAATTTATTGGCCTGTTTCCCTTTATTCGACGGGCCAAAATTTCCGATACAAAACAGTAAGCCTCTGGTGATTCTTGTCCTGAACCTACGCAAGGCTGATAGCGTTGGCAGCAGCCCTGCGTAGGTCCACCGAATCCGATTAGTAGAACAGAGTCAACAACGTTCCGGACCATAGTTGATCCCGCTAAGAACCTTTAAGACTATATTCATGGACAAAATCAACTAATTCAACTACATGATCAACAGGCGTTGTTGGCAGAATACCGTGTCCTAAATTAAAAATGTGTCCTTGTCGATACTGTACTTGATCTAAAATCCGCTGAGCCTGTTGTCTAATGGTACTCCGGTCAGCATATAGAACACAAGGATCTAAATTACCTTGAACTGCTACTTCACCTAACTCCTGCCAAGCAGTGTTCAAATCCACACGAAAGTCAAGGCCGATAACATTACCGCCAGCTTGTTTTTGTTGTGTTAATAAAGTCGCAGTACTTGTGCCGAAATGAATAGTTGGCACATCAGGGTACAATTGGTCAAATAACTGTTTCATATACGGAAAAACAAAGGCTTGATAATCTGTGGGAGAAAGGCAACCAACCCAACTGTCAAATATTTGCAACGCTTGTGCACCAGCATCGACTTGCCCTTTAAGATATTTGACCGTAGCTCGCACGATTAATGTCATCAGGTTCTGCCAGACAGTTGGATGAGAATACATGAATTGTTTGGTTATTTGATAGTTTTTGGAACTACCTCCTTCAATCATGTACGATGCAATCGTAAAGGGAGCACCAGCAAATCCGATCAGCGGCAGGTCAGCTGGCAAAGCTGCCCGAGTAGACTTTACTACTTCGAATACATAATTCAGGGATTCTTCAGGCTCTACTTCTTTCAGCATTTCAGCCTGCTCGACCGTTCGAATAGGATTGTGTAGAATCGGACCGATTTCTGGCACATATTCTAAATCTAACCCCATTGGTTGCAAAATGAGCAAAATATCAGAAAAGATAATTGCGGCATCAACACCTAAGCGGTCAACCGCTGTTATCATGACTTCGGTTGCAAGATCTGGCCTTTGGCAAAGTTCTAAAAAGGGAACTTTGCTCCGTAGATCACGATATTCTTTCATATATCGACCAGCTTGTCGCATCAGCCAAATAGGCGTATAGTCAGTGGGCTCACACCGACACGCCTTGAGAAAGACAGATTCAGACAATAGATTATTTACCATTCAAAAATCCTTTTTCCATTTTCTAGGTCGAGACTTTAATTAATCCTTTGGTACAATTGTCTTCTCTACCTTGAACTTTAGTAATCCCACCAATCAAATCGCCCAGTTCATATCTGTGGCTAATAATACGGTCCATATCGACGGCACCTCTACTGATTAGTTGAATGGCTTCTTCCCAAGTGTTGGGGGCTAGCCAAGAAAAACGGATATTTTTGTCCATTAAAATAGTTTCTAGGATCGGCACGTTCATGACATCACCGTCACCAGGAAGACCGAATAAAACGATTGTTGAATGACGCCCAGTGATTTCTAAAGCCGAGTGAATAGCATTCAAGGCACTTGTGGCTAAAATTGCCCGATCAGCTAACTCACCGTCGTTTAGTTCTTGAATAACTTGGCTTAGATTATCGGTATAGTGGTCCGATGTGCTGTCAGAGATGTTAATAATATGGTCTGCTCCCAACTCAGCACCCCGCTCTATTCGATAGTCACGTGTTCCAACCAAAATAACCTTCTCAACCCCCCGACTTTTTAAAACTTGTACCATCATTAGCCCAATTGGACCTGGACCATAGACAACAACCGTATGATCTATATTAGCGTTGAGGTTGTTTATAGCATAAAGACCACAAGCCAATGGTTCGGTTAATGCTCCTTGGTCATAAGTAACGTGTGAAGGGATTTTGTAGGTCCAGTTGCAATTGGAAATGACGTATTCAGCAAAACCACCGTCGATACTAACCCCTAAAACTTGCTTGTCGCTGCACAAATTAGGCAGACCTTTCTTTGACCATTTGGATTTAGGGTTAGCTTGTACAGGGTTAGCTACTACTCGATCTCCAATCGAAAATCTGTTACCCACTTGTTTGCCGATAGCTACGACTTCACCGGTAAATTCATGTCCCAAGACCAATGGCCCTTTTCCGTTAACTGTCTCCAACGAACTTTTGCCGTAGTAATAAGCCACATCCGAGCCGCAAATACCAACCGATTTAACTTGAATTAGGAGTTCTTCTGCCGATGGTATCGGGATTGGTTTCTCCTCTAATTCCATCTTTTCAGCTTCGTAAAACACTTGAGTTTTCATCATTTCAACACTTGACATAGGTATTTTTCCTCATCTATCTTGCACTAAAACTTTGTTTTTCTCGAATATTTGCTGCCAAATCACTGTGGCTGCAATAGCACTAACCAGTTGCACTACAATAAACATTAATCCATCCTGTGGACGAACACCAGCAGCAGAATAAGTGAACATTCGGGCGATTGTCACTTGTGGGTTAGCAAACATGGTACTGGAAGTAGCGATCAGCTGACCGCCGACTAATAAACCAATAATTAGCGGAAGTTTTTTCGACCTTTGATGAACTAATGACTGGATAATAAAAACCAATATGAAAGTACCAAATGCCTCCGCAAAAAAACATCCTCCGCCTCTACTAATATTCGACACTGTTATCAGTGAGTCTGTTTGATGAAAAAACATTAAATGTGTCGCTATTATCCCAGTGAAACCACCGACTACTTGAAAAAGGACGTAAACGCAAAAATGCTTCCATGTTAGCTTTCCAGAATAAACAAAACTTAGGCTGACCGCAGGATTGAAGTGCGCACCGCTTACTGGTTCAAAAGCTGAGATTAAGGCAAAAAGAACCCAGGCCACCGCCATAGCATCAGCCAAAACTGCGATTCCAATACCCGCATTCAGAATTTTATTAAACAGAATTACGGGGGAGACAGCAGCCATAACCAAGAACATAGAACCTAGAAACTCGGACCACAACTTGGCAACTAATTTGAACTCTGACAAGAACTGATTACCCTAAATTTCTGACCTTATTTTGTCTAGTATTCTGGCATTCTACACAGCCAAAATGTATCGTAATCAATCCCTTTTGTCAAGATCACCTTCAGTTACGTCGCACTGAAAATCTGGGACTAACACTATTGAAAGTGTATACAATTTACTATATGATAAGTAGTTGAGGATGAACGGCGATGATAGTCTAGTTCCAGCCGTAGGTTTCACCATGAAGGGAATTTTCAGAACAAGCAATTTGAAGAGCAATACGGCTTTTGTCGGTTAAAAGATCGAAAGGAAAGATTTCTCTTAACTCATATTCGTGCCATTGCAACTCTTTTATCAAGAGATTTTGGTAAGTAATCTCGCTCCATACTTGTCGGTGTAGTCGGCCGTTTTTCCGATGTTGAATGGCTTCTTGCAATCGGATTTGCTCTAAATTTAAAAGAAACACTAGCGTTAACCTGTAGACTGGCTTGGATGCTACAGCCAAACTAAATACTTTGTCAAGTAAAATTCGGGCTATTTTAGCAAACTCAGCAAAAAAACAACATCCATTTTAGAAATTTTTATAAAAAGTAGTCATATGAATATGAAAATTATTTGGGAGAAATAATACGATGAACAGGCCTAACGTTGTGTTTGTTTTTGGCGATCAGTGGCGATTACAGTCTACGGGCTATGCCGGTAACTCAGTGGTTCAAACACCTAACATCGACCGTTTGGCTGAGCAAAGTCTTAATTTTACTCATGCTGTTTCTGGTTGTCCAGTTTGTTCCCCAGCACGCGCAAGTTTACTCACCGGTCAAAATCCACTGTCACATGGTGTTTTTGTCAACGATGTTCCATTAAATCATCAGTCCAAAAGCATTGCTCACGCTTTCAAAGAGGGAGGGTACAAAACGGCCTACATCGGGAAATGGCACGTTAATGGAAGAGGTCGCAGTAACTATATTCCACCCGAACGAAGGCTAGGATTCGATCATTGGCAAGTTTTGGAATGTACACATGATTATAACCAGTCTGCTTACTACAGCGGTGATGTAGCCGAAAAATTATACTGGGACGGTTACGACGCTATAGCTCAAACGGAATCAGCTATAGATTATATTTTACAACATGTAAATTCCAAAAAAGCAGAATCCCCATTCTTTCTAATGTTGTCTTGGGGGCCGCCACATGCACCTTATCAAACTGCACCCAAAGCTTATCAAGACCTTTACAGACCAGAGGATGTGATCCTACGTCCTAATGTCCCAGAATCACTGGCGGAAAAATCCCGACAGGAATTAGCTGGTTATTATGCTCATTGTACGGCTTTGGATGACTGTCTAGGCAGGCTATTAGCTGCAATTGACCAAGCCGGCCAAACTGAAAATACTATTTTTGTTTTTACTTCTGATCATGGAGATATGCTTGGTTCACAAGGCCTAACAAAAAAACAAAAACCATGGGACGAGTCAATTCGAATTCCTTGTTTAATCCGTTATCCTAAGTTGGTTTCAAAAAATAAGAACCAATTGGTTAGGAGAAAAATTTCGGACATATTGATAGATATATCTGATTTTATGCCGACATTACTCGGCTTAGCCAATTTGCCCATTCCTGACACTGTCGAAGGTGTTGATTATTCAACGTATCTTCGTTTTCCAGACTCTGAAAACCCATCAGATAGTATTGCCGTCTTGGCTTGTTATCACGCTTTTGGACAGTGGCGACATGGCCTAGACGGAGGACCTGAAAATTTGACTGGGCGAGAGTTCCGAGGTTTACGAACCCCTCGCTACACTTACGCCCGGAGTTTGGACGGGCCCTGGTTATTGTATGATAACCAAAATGATCCATACCAATTGAATAATCTATTGCTTGGCGAAATGTCGTCAGAAATAATTCAGTTGGCTGATTCATTAGACCATGAATTGCACAAAAAGCTAGTCGAACGACACGATCATTTTCTACCCGGAATGGATTATATTCACAAATGGGGCTATACAGTTGATGAACGAGGGACCGTTCCATATACTAACTAAGACATACTAAAATAATGTCAATTGGATCTTGGTTTTCACCCATCATTTTAAAGCGAACTTTGCAGCAAATATTAGGGAGTCGTAGAACTTTATTTACGATTATTTTGTCCTTTCTGCCTATTATAGTTATGGTGGGCTTGCGTTTTATTCCACAACGAACTAATGTGGTAAATAGTCTACTATTGGAAACAACAATTATCTTTTATCTGATGTTTATCGTTATCCTGATTGCTTTATTTCAATCTACGACACTGTTGTCTGATGAAATTGAGGGTCAAACTATTGTATATTTATTGATGCGGCCTATTTCAAAAATGACTATTCTGCTTAGCAAGTTTCTTGCTTATTGGATTGGTTCAGCTATACCAGTTGTTATTTCCCATCTGCTTATAATGGTTATCATAGTTACTCACCCTAAATCAGAAATTGGGCTTTTGCATCTGCTTAGATTAGAAGTAACATACTTGAGCACCATCATTTTTGGCCTTTTGGCTTATGGCAGTTTCTTTCTTTTTTTGAGCGTTTGCTTTCGTCATTCCGCCTTATGGGGATTATTGGTAACTTTTGGCTGGGAAAAGGTTACATTAGTCCTACCTGGAAATATTCGCCAATTTTCTCTCATTTATTATCTGCAATCGGTTATTCTATCAGATAATAGTTTTCCTAAAAATCCATGGTTTTTTAACCAGTTACCCTTTCAATTTGAACCGATTTCAAGATGGTTGGCAATACTAATAATCCTACTGATTTCAGCCTTTTTCCTTTGCCTTTCGGTGCTAGTATTTCAAAGGCGAGAATATGTTATAATGAAATAGTACGAGCAGGCTCATTTTTGACTTTTCACTAACGATCGCGTCGTTGAGAAATGACGTAGTTCTCCCCAAAACCACATGATGCTGAAATACATACCAATGGCTCCGATAATTCGGATCCAAACCAAGACAAATGGAGTAAAGTAAAGTCCAAGACCCATTAATACGGAGACAATTATTGCTTTCCATGTGAAACCAATATATTCTAGCTTCGATATTGAGCGACTAATAAAAATTGTGCTTAAGACAAGCAGCATCCCTTCGCTGGCTAACATACTGAAAGCGGATCCAACATGTCGATAACGGGGAATCAGCAATATGTTCAGTGCAAGATTAACACCTAACGTTATTAACATTAGGATGGAGAAAGCTAACCGTTGGTTAGTCGCTCGTAAAACCGTAATATTAACTGTAGTCAAGAAAGTTAACCCACCTGAGATACTCAATACCTGAAGGGGTAACACAATTTGTTCCCATTCTAATTTAGGAAAGAATCGGGCTGCTATTTCCCCTGATACTAAGGCCAAGCCTATAGAATACGGTAGTGCAAGAAGAACCATCCAGCGAATTGCTGCCGTGTATATGTAGCGAAATTGTACCGTTTTTCGCTCAAACTCCCTGGACATAACGGGAAAAACAGCTCCCATATAAGCTCCAGGTAATATTGTAAAGGCGTTGACAATAGTAAATGCTAGGCCATACCAAGCGTTGGTTGATTGAGCCTCGGTGGTATCTGGAATTAGTTTAGAAAGTAAAATTACATCCAACCGAAAATAGACCAAATTAAAGATATTTCCGAGTGCAAACGGTAAGGCTTGTGCCATCAGAATTTGCCACAGTTTCCAATCCAAGCAAAACATAAATTTTACAAAGCGAAGTCGAGCGATACCAAAGTTTAAAATTAGATTAAGAATACTTCCCATCAGAACGATCAGGCCAAATTCATCTAAATTTGCTATTTCAAACCAAATTAGTCCGCCACCGACCAAAACGACCGTTAGTCTTTCAGCGACCACTGTTACAGATTCGTATTTCATTTTCTCGAAAGCGCGAAATAAACAACGGTATATTTGAGCTAAACCGTTAATTAGTTCAGCTGCTCCTAATAAAATGATTAATCTAAAGGTTAGATCTGTGTAGTTAAGCCAAACACTAATTCCAACCATAAGTCCAAAGGCAAGGATAGAAAGCAGAAGACGAATCATCAGTGCATTACCAATGTAGTTCTGAGCCAGATTCTTGTTTAGGGTAATTTCCCGAATTAGTGGACCTTGTAGTCCTAATTCAGCGATACTAGCAACTAAGCCTGTAACAAAAACAGCCACGAAATAACAACCAATATCGGATTCAGTAATGATGTTCGGTTTTTGAGGTAAAATGAAAACCGTTAAAATCAATGATAATAGCCGACCGATCAAATGGGCTGAAAAGAGGGCTGATGCATTGCGTAGTATTTCACTTTCTCTATTCAAGTTCATTGTTTAAATGGCGGTTGATGGTTAAGATGGTGCAACTCCGGCTCGAATGTAGTTGGGTGAAATTGTGAATAGGTCGTCGCTATATGAGGTCATTAATTTACCTAAGCCTAATTGAGCAACATTTATTCCTCTTGGTATTCCAAACGATAAATTTGCTAAACACACTGAATCTGCAGGCTCCAAGTTGAAGTAGGTTTTTATTTGATCAGCGTATTGCTCTAGCCCACTCCCTGCAAAAATAACGGGTGGTTGAATCTGAGGCAGGAGTTCGGAGAGTGCTTGACAGCGGTCTGGGCTTTGACGATCCCTTTTCTTGAAAATTGCACTATAAACCTGATTTCTTCTGGCGTCTAAAATTACACAGATTTGATTTGGAGTATAAGCTAAATTATATGCAATAGACTCTAGTGTAGAAATCCCAATAATCGGTTTTTTTATGGTATAGCAAATAGTCTTAGCTGTACTAACAGCGATTCTAACCCCAGTAAAAGATCCTGGACCAACGGCCACCGCCACTGCGTCAATTTCTCTAATGTTGAGATTCGACCATGTTAGAACTTGGTCAATTGCTGGCATTAGTCGAGACGAATGTTGTCGGCTAATATCCAATGTTTGTTCAGCAATAATCTTTTGTCCGTCGATCAAACCAATACTACCAACTAGAGTTGAAGTATCAATACCAAGTATCTTCATTTTAATTTTTCTTGCACCTTTGATTTTATTTATGGTAACTTAGGTTCTCGGCGAGAGTCTTGTGCTTTTCGTCTGATGCCCACGGTGGGGGATTAGCTCAGTTGGGAGAGCGCTTGCATGGCATGCAAGAGGTCACCGGTTCAAGTCCGGTATTCTCCACCATTTTTCCTACCTACATCCGTGTTTATGGTTTGTTTTTAGTTTCCTGCCAACCAATATGTTGGAAGTCGTTAATTTCTTTCGATCACTCATTGGACAAGTTCCACATGGAAAAAATACGCGAATTGGCGGCCTTGTTGCAAGTAGGTCTAGAAGAATACGACCAACAGTTAAGGACGTTGCAGCAAGAACGATTGAAGTACATTCGATTATCCATTACTGATGGTTTTGGTGAAGTAGATGGTGATTCCAAAGCATCATGGTTGCTCCATCTGCAGCAGTTGGAGGAATCTTTGGATATACGTTTGGCTAGTATGAAAAAAGCTATTCGATCAGCTGCCCAAACATTGGATAGCACCCCTGATATAAAATAATTAACTAGGTATAAAACCTTAACTTCAGTCAATAGTCAAGATCCACTGAATCGAAAATCTAGACTTAAAAAGAAAAATGATACATCTACTAAGTTTTCTTATCTGACTATTCCAACTGAGTCTAAATGAAAAATCCTCAAAAATAATATTCTATTAGTAAATTAGTGGGTTCAAATCTATTCCTGATGAAAATTGATTTGAACTATCCGTAGTTTATCCAATAAAACGTGAAAAAAACGATACGATCATTTGTTTTTGAGGAGCTAAAAAAATACTCATGTTTATTGATCAGAATGAACCTTATTGCATTGTAGTCTGGTAAATTTTCTATGGTGAAAGATCAAAAGAATCATCACGACATTATCCCTTAATTACACCAATTGGCTTAAGTCGCGCTACTCGTCGGGACAAACCAGCCCCGTCAACCACCTCAACTACTTGATCAACATTTTTATAGGCTTCTGAGACTTCCTCGTTTAGCGTGTTTCGGCCTTCAGAACAAACAAAGATGCCTTTTTTTTCCAAATTACGTCGGATTGGCCACCCCTTAGTCAGTTTGATAGCTTTGCTACGTGATAACAGCCGGCCTGCTCCATGACAAGTTGTTCCCCACGTTTGAGTCATAGCTGAGGATCCACCTACCAGAACGTAAGAGGCTGTTCCCATATCTCCGGGAATTAAAACTGGCTGACCGATTTCTTTGTAATGTTCAGGGATTTCTGGGTGATGAGCTGGGAAAGCACGGGTGGCACCTTTTCGGTGAACGAATAACTCTTTCTTCTCACCATCAACCTGATGTTCCTCAAATTTGCCGATATTATGAGATACATCATAAACCAATTCCAAACCCAGCTCATTCTCAGAAGTCTCAAAAAAGTCAACGAAGGTTTGTCGAGTCCAATGTGTAATACACTGGCGGTTATTCCAAGCATAATTAGCACCACAAGCCATGGCCGTAATGTAGTCTTGTCCTTCTGGGGAATTGATGGGGGCAGATGCCAGTTGGCGATCGGGTAAGTTAATATTGTATTTGTCCGCCACCTGAATCCAATTTTTGACGTGTTCATTGCAAATTTGATAACCAAAGCCGCGCGAACCAGTATGAATCATAATGCAAATTTGATTCGGCCAAAGGTTCATTACTTCAGCAGCCTGTTGATAAAAAATACGATCAACTACTTGAATCTCCAAAAAGTGGTTGCCAGAACCAAGTGTACCTAATTGATTTAAACCCCTTTTTATAGACCGCTTGCTAGCAGCGTGAGCGTTGGCTTTCTCAAGTTGTCCAGTTGCCTCGGTGAAATTCAAGTCTGAGGGATGACCATAACCACGTTCAACTGACCATTTAGAACCTTGCTCGATCATGGCCTTTAGTTCAGCTTCTGTCAATTGGATGAGGCCGCTACGCCCTACACCGCAGGGTATATCATCAAAAAGTTTTTCCACTAAGTTTTTTGTTTTGTCTTTTAATTGGTGCACATTCAAATTTGTGCGCAGTAGTCGCACACCACAGTTAATGTCATAACCGATACCACCTGGAGAAACTACACCCTCCTGCTTCGGATCAGTGGCTGCTACACCACCTATTGCAAAGCCATATCCCCAGTGCAAATCCGGCATGGCAAGAGAATATTTAACAATTCCTGGTAGGTGAGCAACATTTACTACTTGTTGCAAGGTTTGATTATTTGCACTTTCTTTTAACAATGCGCTGTTCGCGTAAATAATACCGTCAACCCGCATCCCTTTTTGGAAGTTTTTTGGGATTTTCCATCGATAATCGTCCATTTTTTCCAGTACAATTGACATGTTAGCCCGAAAGCCTTATCCTGCGATTTTTGCGGTTGATATTTTCCTAATCAATTTCAAATTACATTTTCCGTTTATTATTTTTTCTATAGTCGATCTGACGAACTTGACGAATAAATGAATGAATCTTATCTGCATTTTTTTCGCCAGGTGAAGTTTCGACGCCACTACTAACATCTACCCCATAAGGTTGAACCTGTTCTACTGCTGACCTAATATTATCAGGGGCCAAACCTCCAGCCAAAATTATACGTTTATCTAGTCCTTCCGCAAGTCGCCAGTCGAATGTGATACCAGTTCCACCAACTTTTCCCGGAACGAAGGTATCCAAGAGATATGCATCAACTTGATAATTCTCCATTTGATTTCTCCAAATCTCCGATTCTTTATTAACATGAAAGCTCTTAATAACCTTGGTCTGACGGCCTAGTTGATGGCACATATCTGGACATTCTTTTCCGTGTAATTGAATAACATTTAATTGACAATAGTTAATAGCATCTTTGATTTCGGTCAGATCAGCATCAAGAAACAAACCGACACTAGTAACAAAAGGAGGCAGTTGTTTAATGATAAATTGAACTTGGGGTTTAGGGACAAATCTGGGAGTATTTGGTACAAAAACAAATCCAAGCGCATCCGCACCAGCTGCAACAGCCACCAAACCATCATGCAAATTAGTTATACCGCATATTTTAATTCGAGTCATGTCAGATTTTACCAAACAGTGTTGACTGACATCAAGATAAGGCTGATATAGAAAAATGATTTAGATAATATTATAAATTAATAATCTTCAATCTGATCATTGGATGAAACTCATTTTTGGCTTTGAGGTTGACTTTTTCAACGTGTCTAGTGTATACATTTAGGCCGAAATTGTTGATGCTCACAAAGTTGATGATAGTCATATCAAAAATTAGAATTACCTGATAAGAAGGAGTACTGAACGCAAATGCCAGCCAAACAACTGATATACGACGCAGAAGCCAGAATGGCCCTCAGAACGGGTGTTGATGCTTTAGCTAAGGCTGTTGTCTCTACACTCGGGCCACGGGGCCGAAATGTGGTCTTACAAAAATCATTTGGCGGTCCTGTCATCACTAGCGATGGGGTTACGGTGGCCAAAGAAATTGAACTGCCGGACAATTATGAAAATATGGGAGCCCAATTGTTAAAAATTGTAGCGACCAAGACCAACGATGCTGTTGGTGATGGAACTACAACAGCTACCCTATTGGCTCAGGAAATTATTCATGAAGGTTTGAAAGGTGTTACAGCTGGCATTGATGCAATGCAAATGAAAATTGGCATTGATAAGGCTGCTCAAGCTGTCGTTTCTCATTTAAGTAAACAAAGCCAAAGTATTGATACTTATGACCAAACTGTCCAAGTCGCCTCAATTTCAGCCAATGATGCGGCCAACAACAGTGCTATCGGCACAACCATTGCTGATGCAATGGAGAAAATTGGCAAAGACGGTGTTATTACTGTAGAAGAGGGAAAAAGTTCTTCTACAACCATAGACATTGTTGAAGGTATGCAGTTTGATAACGGATTCTTATCCCCTCATTTTGTGACTGATGCGGAAAGCCAAGTAGTAGAACTAGACGACCCTTTTATTTTGATTAACGATGGGAAAGTTGCTACTGTTCAAGATTTAGTTCCTATTTTAGAGAAAGTGTCTGAACTCTCACGTCCTCTGCTGATTATTGCTGAAGATGTGGAGGGTGAAGCTTTGTCAACACTTGTGGTAAACAAACTTCGGGGCGGGTTGAAAGTAGCAGCCGTTAAAGCACCCGGATTTGGTGATCGTCGTAAAGAAATGCTAGCAGATATCGGCATATTGACGAATGGACAAGTAATATCCGAAGAAACAGGTATTCGTCTGGAAAATATTGTTTTGGGAATGCTAGGTACAGCTAAGAGAGTTCTAATTGATAAAGACAATACCACGATTATCGATGGTGCTGGTACTCAAGAAGACATTGCTGATCGCGTTCGACAGATTCGAACTTTGATCGCCGATACCACTTCTGATTATGACCAAGAAAAATTGGAAGAAAGATTGGCGAAACTTGCCGGTGGTGTTGCTGTAATTGGTGTTGGAGCCTCTACTGAAACTGAAATGAAAGAGAAAAAGTCCCGTTATGAAGATGCTCTGTCTGCTACTCGTGCGGCTGTTGACGAAGGAATAGTAGTTGGTGGTGGCGTTGCTCTACTTCGTGCCTCCAACTCAATCAATGACTTGTCGCTCAGTCCGGACCAAGCCTTTGGAGCAAACATTATAGAACGTTCTTTGGAAGCTCCCATCCGAGCAATTGCCAATAATGCTGGAGAAGAAGGCGCTGTTGTCATTAACAAAATCAGGGAACACGAAGGTAACTTTGGTTTTAACGCATCCACTTTGGAGTATGGCGACCTTGTAGCAAGTGGTGTAATCGATCCAACAAAAGTGGTAAAATCAATAGTGCAAAACGCTGCGAGTGTCGCAGGGCTTTTATTGACTACCGAAGCTCTAATTACTGAAGCCGATGAAGATAACGATGACGATGCTTAGATCGTTCTAGTCTGCAAAAAAGACCGTGCGGCGTTCCAAGCTTGTGTCGTGGATTGCTGTACGGTCTTTTTTTATGATTCCCTATTTATTTTGTGTTATAAAAATTGATTGTTTGGGTTTTACACTCAGTTCTGTTTACTTTAGCACGGTCAAACGAAGAACTTCAGTTTGATGGTTAGTAATGATTTGACAAAAATAGTTGCCGCTAGATACAGGCTCGCCAAGCTTTGTTTTCCCGTCCCAGTACAATGCTTCGCTAGGTATTAGGTAAAATCCGGCCGATTGCCATCCTCGTTCGAATTCCCGAATTAACATCCCATCTAGATCGTAAATTTTAAATGATACGTTGGTACTTTGGGTTAATTGATAAGGAATCCAAGTTTCAGGGTTGAATGGATTTGGATAATTCGCATGTAATTTGGTTAATCTTGGTAGTTTATTTGGAGCAGCCGAGCTCTTTTTGGCTATTTTGATAACAGTCTGACCGCGACCGGTATTTTTATTGAGATCGGTCCCCTTAGCAGAGACGGTAACGACCTCTTGTTGTTTATCCTCCAAGTGATAGATCTGATGCCAAGTTAATTGGCCATTGTTTTTGAGGAGCGTCAGGCGCTGCTTGCCAACAGTAACCGATGGTGCTTCTCTCAAGGTCTCATCGGAAATTACAGTAATAAAAACCGTTTTGGGCGATAGCGGATGGTGTAGAGCAAAAACTTCGATTTTGGGTTGGGTTTTATCTGGTGGGTCAGCAATTGTAATTGTTAATTCCTTTTCTAATTCGTTGCAATCAGGATCTTTTATTGTTATCTTGATTTTGAAGTTGCCCCGAACTTCCTCAAACCCTTGTGCCATCTTAATTTTGACCATTCCTTTCTGAATGCCTGCCAAGGGTGCATTTCTTTCTGATGTTGCAACCAATACTTCTGGCACCGATTGGACCCAAACCAATTCCTCAGCGGAATTGTCCAAGTCAAACAAGGTGAATTGGAGTGTCAGTTCCTGATTAGGATAGATAATCTGGTCTTTTAAACCTTGTAGAATTGGTTGTTCAGATGCTGTCTTTGGTTGCCAAATCCTTAAAGTTACATCAACAGTTGATTGTCTCGTCTTATTACCAGTTGGATCCGTAACAATAAGCTGAATTTTTTTGTCTTTGGATGGAGTTTTTTCGTTTATTGCAAAGAAATCACCTGTTGTACTAATGGTCATCAACTTTTCGGTGATCTGCACTTCTTGTCTTGATGGACCAAAGTCAATCTTCAATCTGTCGGCTGTTTTTGGTTTTCTGTACTTTTTGCTACTGTTATCCCAAATTTGCCATGACCACTGAAGTTTTGTTTTATCTGTGTTAACCAACGGATCCAAAAATACTAATGGGTAAAGATCTAAATAGCTTGAACCTATTGCCGATTGATAGTTAGCTTCTCCACAGAAAATATTAATGATTTTGGGAAAATCTTGAAATCTCGGCGGTTGAACTAATTGAATGGGAATGTTAGCGGTAGCTTTTTGATTCCATATGTCACTTGCTGTTACTATCAAATTTCCTTGTTTGAAATCGGTCGCAAATTTTTCCTTAGGCGTTAGTTGTAAAAAAGCGGTACTTGTATTAATGGAAATGGCCTGCTTAGAATTTGGCTCGATCCACTTGTTGCTTTTTGAATCGTAGATTCTTAGAGTCAGTAAATCGTTAGTTTGTGCTTCGACAACTACCAAATTCGTTTGAGAATTACTATTGGCTGTTATTTTCCCAAACCGCCACTCCTGTTTAGAAACTTTCTGTTCTTGAACTAAGTCTGAAAGACGAAAAGTTTTGCTTTGTTTTTCATCAGTATCTATATTTGACCAGAAAATAATTGGAGTATTCTTGTTTATCTTTAATTCTGGTGGCTTAACGATAAGAACAGACAGTTTGGCTAGATTGAACTTATCCTTTCGACTAGCTTTCAACTGTAAATCGAACCCAAAACAGTGTTTCGGATCAGGGCATTGGTTGTCTAGTAAAAAGTCAACATCTTGGGCCTGTCTCTGGCCAATCAAGTTTAGTTTCTGATCTTTGAACTGAGTGAATTTCAATGTTTTTAGTGTCGGTTCTTTTCTATCTGTAAAGATTGATAATCCTTCTTTGCTAAGTTGCTCCATATTTTCAATTTGCCAGCTGATTCCTTCTTTTTGCTGAACATATCTTCTTAAATCCACTACCTGTTCTAGGTTAGGGTAGAGAATAATTGGCTTTTTGAGTTGATCAGCTTTTAATATTGGTTTAGAGGGAAAAACCGAAACTCGAAATGAAAAAGGCATCGACGAACCATCGGGACTTTCTATAGTTAGAATAATTATTTCTGCTGGTCGAATTTCAAAATCGTCCGCTACTTTTGGAGTTGAAAAGATAAATATTTGTCCACCTTCTTGTCCCTGCTGAATCTGAATTTTGCTACTCTGGTTTTTAGGTTGAAAATTGAAGCTCAGATTGCTTGAAATCAATTCATCATCTATTGATTCTTTGCTATTTGGATATAAGATTTTTTTTGTCAAGTCAATGCTAGCTGACTCATCATTAATAAATGATATTTCTTTTTGTATGCTCTCGGCTAACAAAGGTGGACTTTGGGAAGTAATCAATACTGTAATTCGGATGGCAGCTTCAATCTGATTACCTTCTTTATCGACAACTGATATTTGAACTGGAAAGGTTTGCCCTATCTTATCTTTAGCTCCTTTCAGAATTAATTGTCGATCTTTTGATTTCAATTCTGCAACTGGAGAAAGTTTGGGAATTATATTCCATTGCAAGGTATCATCAGGACTATCGGTATCTTCGACATATTGATCTAGTTGAAATTTTCGCTTCCAACCAGCCTGTAATGATACTTCTTGAGGTAGTACTAATTTTGGAATCGCTGTTACTCTTACTTTGAGATTTTGTTTAGCGATTTTGCCAAATTGGTTAGTGGCTGTCAGTAGAATAACAATCTCACCTGCCCAATTACTAACGACTTTTAACTCTAATTGACGGTCCGCCAAAATCTTGGCCGTAACCAGTTTGGGGTCTGGTGTAATGGCAAACCACTTGATCAGGTTTGGTGGTGTAAAAGTATCGCTAACATATTGATCTAAATCTATATTGGACCAAGATTGTCCAACTTTGAGCTTGATTGGTTGTGGTAATTGCTTAATTTTGGGTGGTGTAACTTTCACAGACTTGACAGCTATCTTTACAGTATCTGTATAACTATTGGGATCTGTAGCTTTGAAGGTTAAAGTTTCCTCAGCAACCACAGAAGATGATAAGGTTGCAGTGTTTTTCTCTATTACTACCTGAATCTTATTATTTCCTTTAACTGACCATTGAATGTCCTCTGGTTGACTATCGTAGTCTTGAACATATTTTTTCAGTATTACTTGCCGACTTCTCTTTTCAAAAGGTAAGGTTTTATCTGGATCAACTAGAAGAACTAACCAGCCATCTTTATTTAGTAGGTCAGATTGCAATCGCTCTTGGTCAATTTCAGGTGGGACACCCACTGGTACAATTTCTACCCAAATTGGTTTCTGGTTCGATTTCTGATTTAAATGGTTTTCAGCTACTATTAAAAATTCTTCTTTAATTCCACTAATATTCGCCTGGAAAGTTGGTCGTCGGCTACCTAATCCTTGGACTTGTATTAGTTTATTACCAATTATTTCCCACTTAATTTGTTCATCTTCAGCGAGAGCATCAATGACATAATCATCCAAATTAAAGGTGCCTTCAACAGGTAGAACCTGATGACCATCTACAGTAAACACTAACAAAGGCAAATCCGACACAATTGGACCGTTAAAATCAGGCAAAACGATCAGGTTCATATTTGCTTTTGCTTTGTTGCCATCGGTGTCTCTAGCTATAAACTGTACTATAGCCTTTTCGGTTTCTCTTTTCCCTCGTAGAGTGGCTAAATTCTGGTTGATGTTTACTTCAATCACATCATCATTAAGTGATTTTTCTACCAAAGACCAAGTCCAGGTCAACCCGTTTAGATCAGGCTGATCGGCATCGGTAACAAACTGGCCTAGGTCGAGAACCTCTTGCCGATTTAATCGTAGACGTTTATTGGGCAATAAAGTAAGAGTAGGAGCTGTCATTACTTCGACATTGACCTCCGCCATGGCAGTATGCTGCTGAGTATCAATTACTTGTAATTTGATGATCGTGCGGCCAAAAAAATCATCTTTGGCATTCTCTTTGACAGAGAAAGTAACCTTATGGGTGATAGGGTCGATTTGAGTTAAGATTTTGGAATGTGCTATATCCAGCCATTTGAGTTGTTGTTTCGGCGTTTTGCCTTCTTCAACGTAATTGTCCAAATAAAGTGGGGCGGAGATCTCTGTTCGCAAAAAGCGCACTTCAGGTATAGGTTTCAAGATTGGCCCACCTCGAATGTCGAAACGGGCTGAGTTTAGCGTCGCCGAGACTTGTTTTTGCTGACCACTTTTCGTTAACAAAGTTACTTCGGTCAGGCGAGATCGGCTCTCGTCTTGGTCAAATTGAATACTAGTTTGTTTTGTAGCTCGGAGCGGTTTGAACTTGAATTGGGCTACTATACCAGGATTGATGATTGCTTCTCCATCTCCACTGAATAACAGTACGACATAATCAATTTGGCTGTTTTTAATAGTGTTACCTGGATCACCATGCATGTCGTTATCAAGAATTACCCAATTTTTTAGCAGATCGGTTGACTCAGCGCCTTCGGTCACATGAAGTGTTTCCTTTTTAGTATCAATTAATTGCAAGTCAGCAGTGTTGAATGTCAGAAAAATAGAAAGACCAACCACATCTTCCCCTTTTGGGTCTAGGTGTAAATCGACTGTTAGTGGTTGCTCAATGTCGGCATTAAAATCAGTTAATTCAGTTCCAGACTGACGAAGGGAAAGAACGACGGCATTTACAGGTTCTACTAGGATAAAAAACAGAAAAAAACCGATAGACCAGAGAGTAATTTTCGCTCTTAACATCTTATCGGCTAAATAAATATTCTATTTTGAATCTTGTTGCGATTTTCTTTTACCGAAGGCTGTTCCACGGTTTCTGATCATAGACCTCTATCAATTGATATCCTTCTTCACCAATTGATGGGCCTAAAATAGCAAGAAGCTTAGCATTTTGGTTAGATACATTGAAGGATGCATGAACGGCATCAGCTGCAATAAAGACGGAGTCACCTTGATTCAATATCTGTTTTTGATCTTCTAACCATTGCTCAACACTTCCTTCCAAAACGTAAATAACTTCTTCTTGTTCTGGATGTTTGTGAAAATTATGCCCTCCGCCTGGTTCTAAAGTTACTTCAATAACTACTAGATCTTTCGTATCAGTAGTCGCCGGACGACTAACCCAGCCCATTACTCCCCAATCTAAACGATCTCGTTCCATTTGCTTGGCTGTAATAAACTTACCATTCATTTAAACTACCATCCTTTGAATATTTTTGAAATTTAGACGAATTCTAACAATTCTAATATCGTATTCAACCAATTATATACTACATGATTGGCAGAGCAGTCAACTGACAACTTAAAATGACTAGAGATTTATCATATTCAGTGTGATTGTAAGTTATCGTTTAAGATTTATGGCTTTCATCCATAATAGAGACAAAGGTAAATAAATCCGCTTGAAAGTCAGAACCAAACCCTTCTGCTGCCTTAGATTCAGCAAACCTCCAAAAAACATCTTCTAGAAGAACTAACCATTTTAAACTGCGACCTTCGGATGTCGCTTTTGCCTTTAATTGTTCCAAAACATTTATCTTAGCGGCTTGTTCTCGTTCTATTTGTACTTCAGTAATAGAATCAGAAAAAGTTATCCTCAACGTTTCTACAATATGATAAGCCATAGAACGGTTATATTTTTTAGCGTCTCGTTTTGCTCCTTCATAGACTTCCATTGGAAGCATTATGCTAACCTGCTTTTTAATCGTACTTTTAGGCTGTCTGTATTCTGCCATTTCTATCCTCCGCCCTAGTTGCATGCTGCTTTCAGAAAAACTGCTCTCTTCAAACTAGCGGCATTTTAACAGTTTCGCTGATAGCGAGTCAAGCTGCTGGCGAAACTTCCTTTTTCAATTTCGCTATGGGCGAAAAATCACTCCCATGATATGCTTTCTACTGTTCGTTGCAAATCAGCCTCAGTAGGCATAGTGTAAATCGATGTTGTGTTGATATTGGAGTGGCCAAGTATTTTTGCAACTCTGTCTATAGGTTGGCCAGCATCAATTAAGTTCTTGGCACAGGTATGCCTAAGGGTGTGAGGGGTCACGCCCTTTAGTTTGGCATTATAGGAATGCCTTTTCACCAGGTGTCGAACCCCACGCACCGTTATAGGGTTTCCTTTCTGCCCGTAAAACACACTCCTATTTTTAATATTAGAAATATTATTAATTTTGGAGCTTTCAATATGGGACTTCAGCGTCTTAATGGCTGTTGAATTGAGTGGCACAAACCTGACCTTATTCCCTTTACCTTGTGCGACCTTAATGAGACCCTTTCGTCCATCAATCGAGATATCATCAGTTTTGAGGTGACATAGCTCGCTAACCCGAATTCCGGTGTGTAACAGTATGTTGATAATGGCTAAATCTCGTTTCCGACCGGATCTTTGTGCAGCTCTAACCAAAGCTAATTGCTCCTTACGTTCTAGAGATTTTGGACCTATTGGTTCACGGTCAACAGTTTTTATGTTTTCACTAGGATCAGTTGATATAAGGTCAGATTGGTGGCACCATTTGCAAAAAGCTGACATACTGGCTATATGCCTATTTATAGTTGCGGGACTTTTTTCGTCGTCCTTCAATTTTTTTCTGTAATTGACTAAATCAAGTGGAGTTATCATCTGTGGTGAAAAAGACTCGCAGGTTTGTTCCTGAATCCAAGTTACAAAAGCTGACAGGTCTGCAAAGTAAGCTCTGATAGTCTGCTCTGACTTATCGTGGTCATATAGATGGTCTAAAAAATCCTGCAGGTAGTCGTTCATAGGTTCCTTTTCGATTATCGGACGTTAATTTTGAGTTGGTAAAAACATCTTAGCAAATGATCAAGCGGAAAATTGCTCAACACCTTTGTAGCAAAGGGTTTTCTTCACTGTAAGAACGGGTAAGAAGTCATTTTTGTTTCGTTAAATGTAGAGAAATCAGTTTTACACCATAATTATCGGACGTTTTTAACGTCTTTAACGTCCGATAATTTATGTTATCGGACGTTAAAGACGTCGACTACAAGTTATTAGATAGACTAATAAGGATGGCTAACTAAAAGGTATTAGCCTGGTTGATTCAAAGAAATATGATATTTTTGTTACGAGATAAAGGAGGTCATATTCAATAAACAATAGTCTTTATCTGAAAGGTGCCTAAAAAACAATTTTTTACACATCAGAAATGATAGAATTAAGTTTTTATACTTACGTAAGCAGATTGGCTCAATTTCACGAAAGAACAATCAAAATTAAAAAGTCCGATTGTCCTCAGTATATTGGTGGTTACCACCCGGCCCACCACCAATAGCCCAGGTACCACGAAATAAGGATTGCCTTTTAGTAGGCATAGTTTGAATTTGCTGATGACTAAGATTAAGTCGGTGCCACTGTGCCCAAATCGAGTTGTAGCAGTTAAAGACTGCGCAACGTGGATTATCTGGGTTGTTCCAATCATTGGCTGCATGTAATAAACTCTCTGTAAAAATAACGACGGAACCAGCAGGGCAACTGTAGTCTTCCATAGACAACCGTATATTTTGCTCCCAAGGAGATTCAGCAATGTTGGGTCTATAGTTGTCCGGGCCACCATAATTAAAGTGGGCTTTGTGCGAACCACTTAAAAAAGAAGTTCCACCCTGACCTAATCGAACAGGCTCCAATTCCCAAACTACGCGTGTTAGTCCTGAAAAAATTTTTTTGCCAGCCACCTGATATCGCATAGCATTAGCTTGTTGTGGTGGACGTACCACATGTGGTAACCCCATGTCGCCTCTTGCAAGTTTGGTCCAACCAGGTGGACGAATTGTAGTAAACGAACCTTCACAGCGAAAACTATAACTGTTGTCGTTAGTAAAAGGATCTTCCGATAATATCTCTGTCAAGACACTAACGATAGCCGGGTGATCAAGCAACTTCTGTAAATTGCCACTGTAACTATTTTTAGCCCCATTGTAGACTTCGGATTTCATACTTTCAGTTTCAGCTGAAGAAAGAACCGCGGGTATAACAATCCACCCTTTCAAATCAAAGAAAAATTTTTGTTCGTCTGTCATCAGTGTTAAGTGAGGTTCTGACTGTGAAAAACTTGAGGATTCTGACATTGCTATATTCCTTTTTAACAGTAGTCCTATTTACAAAAAAGATAAAAACGTTTCATTCAGGCTGAGGCTAATCTAGTTTTCTGCTCTTTAATCATTTTACGCTGGCGGTGCACTCGTTCTGGTGTAATCCTTTCTCGTTCTTGTTTAATTTCAAAATCTAGTTTGTTGACCTGTAAAGCCCGTAATACAGCCCGTTCTATTAAATTGTAATCAGCTGAATTAGATCGATTGAAATTCATCGGTTGCCGAAAAGAAACCGCAGGATTAGTAATTATTCTGGGACGACCGGATGGATTTTGCGAAGCAGCGTGTAACATGTAAGGGTGGAGTAAAAAGACATCCCCAGTTTGACCAGTGACTTCTTGAAACTGTTGACATTGGTCAATAAGTTGACCGAATTGAGCTTCTTTTGGTGTTAATCCTTGTGGATATTGTAATAAGTATTTGGCAATAGGAGCAACAGAATCAGTTGCAATGAATGTTCCTCCACTTTTAGGCTGAACATCATTCCATAAAATGATAGTCAACAATCCTTGCTCTGGGCTATCCAGAAAATGACGAAACCAATCCCCATCTTTGTGCCAGCCACGAATTTGTGGTGACGGTGGTTGCCAAGGTTGATGAGCCCCTAAATTGAAATTGATTATAAAACTGTCGGCCCAATGCACTGGCATTTTAATTCGATCAACACCACCCATTAAATCGCAAATAGCCCCCCAAGCCTTGGGCGAAAAATCAGCGACCTCAACACGATTCATAGGAGGCAAATGGATTCTATCTTCTATCCAAGTCGATGGTTTATTTTGAACGTAACCTAGACGTTTAAAAGCTAATCCAATCCAATCGTTAACATCAGTTGAACTGAAACAACCCTCAATTTTAATATACCCGTAATTCAAAAAACGATCAACTTGTTGATCGTTCAAGACTGTATAACTCACAAAAACATTTCCTTATAGGTTAAATTTATTACCCCAAAGCCCTATTCCTGGTAATTCTCATAGATTTATTAGCCGAATAAACCTATGAGAATAGTATGCCTGTT
>CAYVHK010000043.1:0-27090 GCA_964451145.1 uncultured bacterium
CGTGCTTGTAGCTATCCCCAACGTGATCTTTACTGGAGCGAAAGTCGCATTTTCGGTATTTTAATTCAATTGTTTAGTCAAGGTGATTTGGTTCCATATGGATTACCGGCACCGATTGTGTCAGCTAAAGCATTGCCCTCGACCTACGGCAAAATTTTACATGACCCCGCAAGGGTTATTAAAGTAGCCGTTTGCTGGTAAATACAATTGGATTTTATTTGTTATTTGACAAGGAAATTAATTGATGGATTATAAAAGGACATTATCAGAACTTGAAAATTTAGTGGTCGAAACGTACGGGCTTTGGGACCATAACCGAGTCGGTTTTCAGTGGCGACACTACACTTGGAATCATACCAAGCGAGTACGAGCCATGGGAATGGAATTGGGGCGTAAAACCGGCGGAAACGTTCAAAAGTTAGAAGTTGCTGGGACGTTGCATGACATAACAAAACGATACGATGGTGAAATTTTGAATGATGATGAAGGCAAACGAGTTACTAGTTCTCAGGGCTTTTGGCTCAACGAAAAAATCAAACCGGCACGTAAGAATACTGTCACCGAACTCTATGAACAATACGATCTTTACGAAACGGTTCATCATGATTCTGGAGCCATTATTACTGAGAAGATTCTGGTTGATTTTGGTTTTGATGCTGAATTCGTTGAAGCTGTCAGGTCGATTGTTTTCGCCCATCTGAAACCGATCAACATGACCGAAGACGATTTCGACATCCTATACAAAAATATTGAAAATCAGATTTTGTATGATGCTGACACCATGGATCCGAATGTAGGTTACACCAGTTTTTTTCGTAATATTCACATTCATGCTCATTTTGCCATTCAACGAAATGGACAATTTGAATTAAAGAGTTACGTTGAAGGATTACCCCGATTTGTAGATTCAAAAGATAGCTTTGTAGATCAACTTTTGACTGATGAAGCCAGAGAGGTTGCTACCAATCGCCAAAGTAGAACTCGGCAACTAGCAGCCGAAATGAACCAAGAACTAAATAACTTGGAGATTAATCGTCAGTACGGATTGCTAGGTGTAATCGAATATTTTGTCAGTGAGGTTGAAGACCCCGACTTCGCCTACCAACTCAATCATTTGCAAACAGAGTGGATACCCAAACGAAAAAAAAGCTTAGCAAATAACGAGTTATTACGTTCAGAAAGGGATGACGCACAATCAGCCTTAGACCGCGTTATCAGGTTCACTAAAAACCTAGAGTCCGAATACAAAGGTATAATTTAGCGTTTGTGGCCCAAGTAAAAAAATGACAGAACCAATACATCGGCCTAATCTGGTTTATCTTTTTGCTGATCAGTTGCGATATCAAGCTTGTGGTTTTGCTGGTGATCCTTGGGCCAAAACACCTAACATGAATTTTCTGGCCGCGCAAGGGGTCAATTTTGGCCAAGCGATAGCCAATACGCCTGTTTGTGCAGCCTATCGTGCTTCACTCTTTACAGGGAAGCACCAAAGCAGCCACGGAATGGTTATTAACGAACTAAGACTCAGTCCAGAACACAAGTGTTTTGGACACGTTTTGACAGCTAATGGCTATCATACCGCTTATATCGGCAAGTGGCATTTATGGGCTAACGAACTTGGTAACCACCGATCCGTTCACAATGGATTTGTTCCCCCCGGTCCATATCGATTAGGTTTTGATGATTATTGGGCTGGATACAATTTCAATCACAATTCGTATGATGCTTATTATTTCGAAGAAAGTGCTGAGCCCATCCCCTACTGTTATTACGAAGCTGATGCACAAACTGATATCGCAATTGACTACGTCCAACACGCTTCGAAAAACAATCATCCCTTTGCTTTATTTCTTTCTTGGGGACCACCGCATGACCCTTGGGGGCCGGATAATACACCTGACAAATACTGGCAGATGTTCGAACAGGTGGATATTCGTCCTCGCCCTAATTTTTCTGACCAGCCAGATTCCTATGCAGACAATTGGGGAAAAATTAGTCAGCAATATTTGAATGATTTACAAAATTCGATGAGGGGATATTATGCTCAAACAACCAACATCGACTGGAACTTAGGGCGAATAATGGATTGCCTAGAGCAGTATGGTTTATCCGAAAATACCATTTTGGTTTTTACTTCTGACCATGGTGAGATGTTCGGTTCGCAAGGTCGACGGGCCAAAAACATCTTCTATGACGAAGCTTGCCGTGTTCCTTTTTTATTGCGTCAAGGAAGTCAAACGCCAGCGGGGTATACAACTGATGTCAATCTCAGCACAGTTGATATTATGCCAACATTATTATCGATGATGAATTTACCTATTCCTTCAACAGTGGAAGGAACAGATGTCAGCCACTGTGTTAATGACAATTCTGGACCGGAACCAATTGCGGCCTTCATGCAAGGGATGGGTACAACAGCTGCTTGGACTGATGGTAGTGAATGGCGAGCACTAAGAGATGGCCGGTTTACTTTCTCTGTCTATCATAGCAATAAACAAGAATTCCTATTCAATAATGAAGACGACCCTTACCAACTAAATAATTTGGTGAAAGACCCTGATTATATGAATGAGGTTAAACATTACCGTACCTTGTTGAGTAGTTGGATGGAGTCTCAAGAAGATGAATTTCAGGCTTGTTCGTGGTACCGAGATAGGTGGACACAAGAACGAAACATCATGCGTGGTGCCAAAGGTGGTTACCATGACCTTGACCAATTGAAAGAAATCATCTTAACTTACTTGCCCAATATTGATCGTGTTCCTGCCTAAATGGTTGTTTTTGCCCTCTGTTTTCTTAATCTTTTTTCTGCTGAATCAAAAAAGTGTAGCGGACGACGCGTTCAAGCAGGGCATGTCAGTTTATCGAGCTCGCGATTTTGATAAGGCTATCGAGGCATTCCAAAACACAATTGATTTAAACCCAAATCACGCTGAAGCATACAATTACCTAGGTGAATCTCTATATGAAATGGGTGCTTATCTTGAAGCGACAAAGGCATTTGAAAAAGCTATAAAAATTAAACCTGATTACGGTCGAGCTAAAGTGAATCTAGAGGTTGTCAGATGGAAATTACCTTCACCAGTTAAGTTACCTCCATTAGAAGGCTGGCCTGAGGTTCGATTACAACTATTAGGCGGCTACACCGTTGCCATGGGGGCGGCAGTGTTGGCCTATTTAGGTGGAAATCTGGTAGGTGCTAAGAACAAAGAGGGTATTGTACCTTACGAAATTGGTGCTATTGGCTTGGCTGTTGGCAGCATAGAAGAAGTCTATCTAATGGGTGAAAAAATAGGTTATGGTGGTGGCCAACGTATCAATGTTATCGCGGGGGCTATGTTATGTCCACTGATTGGTAGTGTCATCTGTAGTCGAAGATCCCACGGTAGATCAGATCATCTTCGGGGAGCAGCTTACGGTGCGTTACTGTCACCAATCGGAGCTATTATTGGCTACCATCTATCTAAAATTAGCTTATTCTAATACTGACAATTTGATCAGCCCATCAAGAAAGTTCTTCTTTAAACCAAACGAGTTGTTTTTATCGAATATCAGCGATCCAAGTCAGAAATTTGTCAGCTGGTATAAAGGACGAAATTCGCTTATCATAAAGTTCTTTTCCATCACTGTCGAAAAAGGCAACTATTGGCAATCCAGTGACTTCGTATTTCGCTTTTAGCAACTTGTTTTTTGAGTCTTTTGAATCGGTGAAATCGAGCTTGATTGTAACAAAGTCGGCTAGTCGTTCAGCTACTTCGGGTTGTGAAAATGTCCGGTGATCTAACTCTTTACATACGGAGCACCAATCGGCGTAAAAATCAATCATAACTGGCTTTTTCTCCCGCTTAGCAATTGCAAAACCTTCTGATTCCTCTTGAATCCAGTTAACCAGAATTTTTTCACTACTTAACTTAGAAGGTTCCGTAAAGTGAAATCCACCGTTAATAAATCCTCCGGCTACAATATAAAAGCCGATAACAGCCATCGATATACCAAAAGTTTTCTGCCAAACAGCAAATCCATTTAGGTCCTTGAAACGCTGAGTAAATCTTCCGATCTGGATTCCGTTAATGACAAAAATCAGACCGATGGCTAAAAATTCTACTGAACTTCGCAACAACAAATTTAAGGGTGGCCAAATATTTTTGAGATAAAAAAGGGCCATGGCAATAATTGCAACGCCAAATGTATTTTCCAAGACATACATCCATCCACCTGAAGGAGGTAAAGAACTGAGAATACTAGAAAAAGTGCCAATCACAACAAAGAGTAGCCCCATACCCAAAGCATAAGTCAGCATTAGAAAAAAACCTAACACCATATCATTAGTAGTGGCTACGTAAGACAAAACGGCCCCCAAAGCCGGCCCAGTACAAGGAGCAGCAATTACTCCCGCTACTGTTCCCATCACAAATGCACCACCAAAACCAGATCCACCGATAGTGTTAAGCTGATTTTGAAGTGTAGTTGGTAATTGCAACTCAAATAGACCCAACATTGATAATCCCAAAACCATCAAAATGGCACAAACTAAACCTATGGCAATCGGATTAACCATAATTGCACCAAATACAGACCCAGTCACAGCTACTACTAATCCCAATAACGAGTACATGACAGCCATACCAAAAACATAACTGATTGATAAAAAAAAGGATTTGCTACGGCTCGTATCCCTACCAGCACCAAATACAGATACTGTTATAGGAATAAGCGGATATACACATGGGGTTAAACTGGTTAGAACACCACCTACAAAAACAAATAGAAACGCCCAAAAATGACCTTTCGATAATGCCGATAAAAATTGATTATCAGAAGCAGCTTGTTTTTTTGTGTTCTCTAGAAATGATTTAAAATTAATCTTTTCGAAAATATCCGCATGAATCGGTTGCATAGACCTATCTGAGGAAACGACTGTCAGCGATACGGGTATTGATAATTGCATCGGCATAAGACAAATCTGATCGTTACAAGCTTGATAACGTATAGTTAGCATCAACTTGATTGATCCTAATTCCATTTCAGTGCTAATTTTTCCCTGTACGCCAATTAATGATTGATAATGATAAAGTGGAACTTTACCAACTGAAACTAAATTTGTTATTTCTCCCTTGGGATAAATCGTTGGCCCCAAGATTAAATTAGGCAGTTTAGGCAGAATTAATTCGGTTGGAATTAGATTATCTTGACCAGCAGGATTAGCATTAATATGCCAACCATCCTGGATATTTAGCTGAATCGCGATTTTAAAATTTTGACCTGAATGGAATTGGTCTTGAGATGTGAAGGCTTTTGCGGTAACAATTTCGCTTGGTGTACCCAAAAACTGTGCTTCACTTGATTCATAACTCAAAATAACAAAAATCATGAGTATTAGAACCTTTTTCGGACTAGTAAACATTATTTATCAAACCTTGGATAAGTGTTAGAATATGATTGAGACACGTGATAATAACATTTTGAGAGCAATAATGAGCAATATTAGATAGATCTAATAATTTTAAAAAAGAATTATCGGTTTCGAACTTAGGACCAAACTAACCCAGATGAAAAAAAACAATATATCAAAATCGGAATCATCTCAGTTGAATAAATGGATTCGAAAACAGGCTGAGCAAATGGGCTTTGATCTAGTTGGTATTGTACCCGCAGTTCCCCCTAAATTAATCAACCGTTATCAAGAATGGTTAAACATGGGGTATGCAGGTGAGATGGAATATCTACACCGGCATCTTCCTTTGAAACAAGACCCAAAAAACGTGTTGTCAGAAGTTAAGTCTATCATCACATTGGGCCTAAACTACCAAACGATCGAACCAGATGCTACGCGAAAATTAGATCCTACTCGCGGTCAGATCTCTCGCTATGCTTGGGGGGATGATTACCATGATGTGATCCGAAATCGACTCAAGCGACTGGTTAAGAGGATTGAGAAACGATTAAACAAGAAAACTAAAAACCGTGTTTTTGTCGATTCAGGTCCAATTTTGGAGCGCGATTATGCGCAGACTTCTGGATTAGGTTGGATTGGCAAAAACACTAATCTAATTAATTGGGAAAAGGGTTCTTGGTATTTCCTGGCTGAAATTTTAATCAACTTGGATTTAGGTGTGGACATTTTACCTCCACGTGGAAGTTGTGGTTCCTGTACGCTCTGCATAGAAGCTTGTCCGACCGATGCTATTGTTGCTCCCAATCAAGTAGATGGACGACGTTGCATCTCCTACTTGACCATTGAGTTGAAAGGATCAATACCGAATGACTTAAGACCCGGCCTTGGCAATCTAATTTTTGGTTGTGATATTTGTCAGGAAGTATGTCCTTGGAATACCAAATCGCAGCCAACGACTATTGAAGAATTCCAACCTAGAAAAGGCAATTTACTCCCTAAATTGACTGATTTGATCAAGATTACACAGGATGAGTTTAGTCGACGGTTTAAGGGTAGCCCTATTAAGAGGGCCAAACGACGTGGTTTTCTGCGAAACGTAGTGGTGGCTATGGGTAATTCCAAAGATCCATCAATGATCATCGCACTTCAATCAGCAATCGTTGACGATGAACCGTTGGTGCGTCAACATGCGGCTTGGGCTTTAGGGCAAATTGGTACATCATTGGCCGAAACCATTCTCAAAAAAGAGTTACAAAATGAAAAGCACATTGAAGTTTTAGACGAAATCGAATCTGCCCTACAACTGATTGAATCTGGTTGACCATTAACTTATTTCGGTTACCGAATTTTCATGTCAACGTGCTCAATTTATGCATTGACCGGTCAAGTCATTTATTAATATCAGATTCTATCAACTACTTACTCAGGATTTAGAAAGAATAAGCTGGCAAATGAAATTTCATATTAAATCTGTTATTATGTCTTGTACCCCAGTCCTCTTGAATCATCAGCATTTGTTTCATGTTGAAACCTTTTCTGATTCAGAGACGTTGATTTTTCTGTTTCTCTATTACACACTTTAACATAGCAAATTACAGTTGTTTTCTATTTAATCGACCACATTACAAACATAACAAGGTTAAAATTTGGCAGACTGATTTTCTTTCAAGATAGAAATGTAACCAAGTTACCTTTTTCAAGATTGAGTTAATTAATGGCTGAAAAATCACCTAAACGACCCACGATTAACTACAAAATTCTTTGTGTCGATGACGAACAGATTATTTTGAATGCCCTTTCTCGTTTGTTTCGCCATATTGGATACCAGCATGTTCTGACGGCTCACAGTGGGGAATTAGCATTGGGAATTCTGGAAAATAATCAAGATACAGATATAATCATTGCTGATGAAAAGATGGGTAATGGTATGTCAGGAAGTCAATTTTTAAAAGAAAGTATAAATCATTGTCCTGATGCCGTTCGAATTCAACTGACTGCATACTCTGATGCCGATATTTTGATACAAGCAGTTAACGAAGCGAAAGTCTTTTGTCATGTACCAAAACCATGGAATAATAAGGATCTGATTAAGACAGTCCAAGAAGGTTTGAAAGCTAAACTATTAAAACAGAAAGAAGCCCAGAAAATGGCTCAAATGATACGTGCGGCTAGGCACTATAAAGCTGACGCTATTCGTTTAAAAAAAGAGAATCAAGAATTACAAAATAATGTTGATCACTTACAAGAGTCAATTGGGCAAACAGCAAGTAAAGTGAACGAAAGTTTTTTGCATACTTTATTGTTCACCATGCAGTACGCAGACCAGAAATTGTGGCTGCATTCTAGGCGGGTGGGTAAATGGTGTCGTATAATGGCCGAGGCCTTAGTCTCAGAAGGTGGTTTCAGTGAGAATTCCTTCCCCCAAGATATGCTTGAAATGGCAGGTGTCTTGCATGATATTGGCAAACTCAAACTAACAGAAGAAATTAGAAAAAAACCCATTTCTCAATTAACTGATGAGCAAAAAAATCTGGTTAGCATGCACATTGAGGATGGTTTATGGTTAATTCGACGATTACCAGATGAAGTTCGAAAAGCGCTAAGACAACCCATTCGACAACACCACGAACGAAGGGATGGTACAGGTCATTACCACCTTTTTTTCGACCAAATTAACGATTGGGCACAAATTATTGCTATTGCTAGTGATTATGACAATTTTCGCTTCTCTGAATTACACGAGGGCCCAAAATCCCAATTGGAAGTGATAGAACAGATGAAGGAGGATGTCTATTCTGCCAGCGAGCAAACTGGTAAATATAATGAACGGTTTTTTGATATTTTTTCCAACCTGACTGTTAGTGTATCGGATGATGATTTAGAACGCAATGAATCGACCGAATTACCCACGATTCAAGATGTAACTGCCGGGCAAGTACTTGCCGAAGACCTATACACTGTAAAAGATATTTTCTTTTTAGTTAGAGGACACACTATTGAAAGTAGCGATATAGAAAAAATGAGGATCTACGAAGAAGAAGACAATGGCGTAAGGAATATCTGGATCGAAGTCAAACATGAATAAGATACTGAGTACTAAGTAAGATTTTTAAAAAGGTCTAAATGTTTGGCAAAATCCTTGCGACTGATCACGTCAGATTAATCAATCTAGTTCATTACGAAAATTGTTAGACTTGAAATAATAGCAAAGTTGAATATCGAATATTCAGACTGAGAAAAAATGATTCAAGCTTTTGTTCATATATTAACACCAGAATCTAGACAGCATTTTGTAGTTACTAAGTGACAATTCAACGACCAAATAAGGTCTGCACCCATCAACAGTTATCCCAAACACTAACCCTCAAAAAGAGTCTTGGTCAAGTAGTAATAAGCACGAATGGTTGTTTTGACTTACTTCATGTTGGCCACTTACGCTACTTACAAGCTGCCAAAAAATTGGGCGATATCTTGGTGGTCGGTGTCAACAATGATGAATCAGTGAGACGCTTAAAAGGAAAAAATCGGCCACTAGTCCCAGAAATGGAGAGGGCAGAAATGCTCGCCGGTCTGGATTGTGTTGATTACGTAGTAATTTTTCCCGAACTTGATCCGAGGAACCTACTAGCAATTCTCAAGCCTAATATCCACGTTAAAGGTGGTAATTATACCATTGAACAGGTGATCGAACGGACTATTGTAGAAGAAAATGGTGGCAAAGTAGTGGTGGGTATAAATGTAGAGGGAAAGTCTACGACCAATGTGATCAAAATGATTCAAGATTACTATTAGTCTCGCGATCTTATATATTCGGGTTGAGCCACCTGAAATTCCTGTGGCACTCGACCAGAAACAATAGCTTCCACATCACGTACCAATAGACGTCCGATATTTAACAAACTCTCCCCAATGGCCCCAGCCCTGTGGGAAGAAAGAACAACGTTTGGCAATTGTCGAATTGGATGATCTAAAGACAATGGCTCTTGAGGAAAAACGTCAATTCCTGCTTTAAAACGTCCTTTGGACAGCAAGTCGGTCAAAGCACCAAAATCAACGATGTGTGCCCTGCTCATCAATAAAAGAACTGAATCTTCAGGAATCAATTCTAACTTTTGGCGGTCCAATAAAGCCTGGTTAGATTTTGTTGGTACTGCCAATACGTAGATAAAGCGCGACGTCTTTAGCAAAGTCTCTAAATCAACAGGTCGAACTCCTTCGTGTTCTAAATAGCTGTCTGTTAACCAAGGATCATAGACCTGAATTGGAGTACGAAAAGGTTTCAATAAGTGCCTTAATGCTTGAGCCAGTCCGCCAAAACCAATAAACCCAGCCGGTTTATCATACAAAGTAAAAGTTCCCCCAAATTCTTTATGGCTCCAATTAGCTTCTCCCCGCCGAAAAGCGGCTTCGTTCCAAACGATTTTTCGCGCTGTCGAAATTGCCAGTCCAAGTGCCATTTCTGCAACCGCAGGGCCAAAGGCCGGCGCACAACTCATTACTCGAATACTACGAGAAAAGCAAATATCATAGGAAAGTTGACTAGAAGATGGAAATCCTCCACTAACCTCTAAAATAGCTCTCAGTTTGGGAAATTGAGATACGTCTCCGTAACGCCACCGACCAGTAATAATTACATTAACATGTTCTTTTAGAGAGCATAATTCATCATCAGGTATGGGGTGATCTTTTCCCCACAGAACATCGCCTAAGTCATATAATCGCCTCAAATCATTAGGGTGAAAAATATTATCTCGGAGCCGAAAATAAGGGTCCAATAAAATTTGGTCAGGCATGATTTTAGGTTCCTAAGTGATCTATAATTTTTCTGATAAAAAAGAACATTTCACTAGCAATTTGTCGACAGCATCGGTCATATGTAGAAGATTCTAATGGCGTATCGTCGGAGAACTTAGGATCAACATAATGTAGAGAAAAACGTTTTTTGGCACCATACACTACAGGGCAATCTTGGTCAGCCTCAGGACAACACATTAAGCCCACAAAATTTTCGGTTGGGTTGTTATCCATATTGTAGACTTTGGAAAATACTGTAATAAATGGCATCTTTTGTGAGTATCTAATTCGATAAATTGGATTATTGCTCTTTATTGGTTCACAAATTAAGAAGCCTGATCGCCGCAGTGCATTGATGGTCCGTATGTTGCAAGCGGTAGCTGAAGTTCCGCCAGAAAAAATTTCTATTTGGTCAAGTTGATGGTAGAAGGCAGCGATTTTTGACCATACCTGACACAGATGACTACGACGTGAGTTATGCGTACAAATAAAAATTAATTGGTCTGTTCTTTGGATTTTAGTAGCAATCTTGGTTAAGAGGGCACGACGTTGGTCTCCGATTTGATCAAATTCAGAAATAACCTGATCAATATAGGATTTTAACGGCTCAATTAAAGATTTTTTGGGCACAGTCGTTAAGTCGATATCAAATTTTGAAAAAGTTTATCATATACCAGCTATTTTTTCGCTATTTTTATTATTTTTAGGTTGACGGAGTACATAGCATGAGTCGTCCACCGTATGCTAAAATTAGCCCACATTATTCACAATTACCAAAACAAAAAATAGCTCCAAATCTATATCTATTGGAGGACAGCACTATGAAACTAGCAATTTGCAATGAAATGTTTGAAAATTGGAAAATCGAGGACGTATTTGATTGCGCCGCTCAGTTAGGCTACCAAGGTGTTGAAATTGCCCCTTTTACCTTGGCCGACGATATCAGAGACATCAGTACAAATCAGCGGAACCAAATTAAGCAAGATGCCGCCAATAGCCAAATAGAAATTGTTGGCTTGCACTGGCTATTGGTATCTCCAAAAGGCTTATATGTTAACCATCCTCAAGCTGAAATTCGGGAACAAACCTTAGACTATTTTCTGGCTTTGATAGATCTATGTGCTGACTTAGAAGGTCAGATGATGATTATCGGTTCTCCCCAGCAGAGGTCTATTCAAGAAGGATGGGATGCCGCTCAAACTTGGGATTATGCTAGAGAAACGTTTACTCATAGTGCTGCCTATGCTCAGGACAAAGGTGTTGTGCTATGCATGGAACCATTATCTGACAATCAGACTAACTTTATAAATACACCGGCACAAGCGGTAGAAATGATCCGCCAAGTCGATTTTCCAAATTTCCAGTTAATTTTGGACGTTTGCAGTACGGCTAATCAAGGTTTAGACATGCCGTCCGAAATTCGCCAATTCTCCGACCATTTGGCCCATTTTCATACTAATGATAATAATTTGTATCTGCCAGGATCTGGTGATGTTGATTATTCCCCCATCATTTCAGCATTGACTGAAACTAGTTACGATGGTTATCTGTCCACTGAAGTTTTTAACTTTGAGCCGGATCCAGTCACAATTGCTAGCCAAAGTATCAATTTTCTGAGAAATATAATAAACAACTAAGGAAGGAGACTTCTGTGGAACTTTTTGAAGCCGTTAGCCCGCTTGATTTTCGCTACTATGGAGCAACTGAAACGGTGATGAAACGATTGAAACCTTATGTTTCAGAATCAGCCTATGTCAAGTATCAGGCCAAAGTTGAAGCTGCACTCGTAAGAACTTTAGCTAATCACGGAGTTTGTAGCTCCGAAGCCGCTGACCAAGTGGAATTGGCAGTCGATCAAGTAACAGCTGAAGAGGTATATGAAGAACAAGCCAAAATTCGGCACAATATCCGTTCCTTGGTCAATGTTATTCGACGTAAAATTGATCCTTCTGCGCGACCCTACGTCCATTTGTTTGCCACTTCAGCTGATATTTTAGATACTGCTACAGCCCTTCGTTTCAAAGAATTAACCGAAAACGTTATTCTGCCAAACTTAGTTAACTTTGCTCAACAACTGATCGACTTAGCACGTACTCATGCTGAGACAGTTCAGATCGGCCGAACACACGGACAGCATGCGGAACCGATTACCTTTGGTTACGCTCTTGCTCTCTATATCAGTCGATTGGGTAACCGAATCGAAATGATTGCTCAAACAGCTAAAAATCTGCGCGGTCAATTTTCGGGAGCAGTTGGTGCTTTTAATGGTCTAGCTATGGTTTTTGATAAACCGGAAGAGTTAGAAACTGACCTGCTCGATTTATTAGGACTAAAACCATCTGACACCCATACTTCTACGCAGTGTGTTGAACCTGAGTTTATCAGCGACTTAGCTTATGCCATTTCATCTGCCTATACTGTTCTAGCAAATTTCGCTGACGACATGCGGCATCTTTATCGTACTGAAATTGGCGAGGTTGGTCGAAAGTACGATCCCAATTTGGTCGGTTCGTCAACCATGCCACACAAAGTAAACCCGGAAGCTTTTGAAAATGTTAAGAGTTTATGGAAGGCTTTCATTCCCCGAATGCAAACTGTATTCATGGACAGTATTTTAGAACATCAAAGAGATTTAACTAATTCAGCATCCAGCCGTTTTCTGACAGAATTGTTTACGGCCTTTGACTATTCAGTTTATCGATTAAGTCATGCATTGACTGAGTTGGATGTTAAAGCCAATCAAATGCGACAGAATTTGGAACTAAGTGCTGGGAATACAATTGCAGAACCAATTTATCTTTTGCTGGCTTATTACGGTTTTCCCGATGCTTACGACCACACACGAAAATTGGTATCTAAAGTCCACGATCAAGGTGCAACCTTGACCAATCTACTTTGGACCGACGGTGATTTGCAACCATTCCTTAATCGCTTGACAGAAACACAACGTGAAACATTACAAGATTCAACTCGTTACATTGGGGCCTCAATTCGACTAACACATAAAACCTGCGAAGAATGGGAAAAGAAAATTAGTAAGATCCAAGTTCCAACAGTAAAAAATAATAACGAATGATATTATAGAAATCAAAGTTTCATACCTATGTTCTACCATATGATAGAAATGACCGCAGATGATATCAAAGCATACTTTAATTGAGGGGAAAAATGACGTCTACGACGGGAGATATGACGCAAGTCAGTACGGATACTATCGTTATCGGTGGAGGTCCAGCTGGATGTACTGTTGCAACATTGCTTGCCCAAGCTGGTCAAAACGTGCTTCTTTTGGAAAGATCTACCAAACCAACTTTCAAACTCGGTGAATCTCTAATTCCCGGCACATACTGGACACTACAACGACTTGGCTTGATCGAGAAACTAAAACAAAGCCACTTTCAAAAGAAATATAGTGTCCAATTCTACTCATCGTCAGGTCGAGGTTCCGCTCCTTTCTATTTTTACGATAGTGATCCTCATGAAAGTTCAGTAACATGGCAGGTTCTGAGAAGCGAATTTGATCAAATGTTATTGGAGCACGCAACTGAAAGTGGAGTCGGGGTTAAAAGAGGTGTTTCAGTTCAAGAAGTTTTGTTTGAAGAAAATAGAGCAATCGGTGTGCGAGCTAAATTTCCTGGCGGAGTTATCCGTCAACTTCATTCTAATGTCGTGGTCGATGCTACAGGCCAAAGTGCTTTAATCTCGCGCAAAATTGAACTCAAACAAAATGACACTCGATTAAAAAATGCGGCAATTTACACTCATTTTCGAGGCGCCATGCGAGACCAAGGTCTAGATGAAGGTGCAACTCTTATCATGCACACCAACGATAAATCTGCTTGGTTTTGGTATATTCCATTAGCTCACGACCTAGTTAGTGTCGGTGTCGTTGGACCCATTGACAGTTTATTAAAGAGTAAGAAGCAAGGAATGCAAGCTATATTCGATAGCCAAGTCAAGAAGTGCATCCCCCTGAAAAAACGTATTCAATCGGCAGAACAACTGTTTTCAGCTAAAGCTACAAAAGATTTCTCTTACCGCTCATCCCAGACAGCTGGAAACGGATGGGTTTTGGTGGGGGACGCACTCGGTTTTTTGGATCCTGTATATTCTTCAGGTATTTTGTTGGCATTTCAATCAGGTGAGATGGCGGCAGACTGTATCATTGATGCTTGGCAAAACAAAGACTTTTCAGCACAGCGTTTGTCTGCTTTTCAGGATAAGTTTTGGCAAGGTATGGACGCCTTCAGAAAACTCGTCTATGCTTTCTACAATAAAGAGTTTAGCTTTGCTCGTTTCTTGAAAAAATATCCGCAATGTAAACAAGGTGTAACGGACATATTGAGTGGTAATGTATTTAAACCCTCGGTTCAAGAAATTTTCGGCCCGATGAACGAAATGCTATCCTGAATTACAGACTCTTGTTGGCTATTAATAAAATAGCTGAGAGCTATAAAATTAAGAATATTCAGTTTATGCGTTCTTTGTCCGATCATCTATCAATTTGGATTTAGTCTATTTTTATAGACAGATGTTACTTTGATCTGGTCCTTAATCCAACATTCTTGTTTTCCCTATCAAAGGCCATCGTATCTCGATCAAATGCCAATAATTCACAAACAGAAAGCAAGTTAGAAGCTGGCGACGCCAGTGGTTGATTGGTTTAAGACAACTCTATTTGGGTCATCGTGATTGCAATTGCCAGTTCTTCTGTATAGGTATGAAGGGTACGAAATGCTAATGCTGTATCGTCAGCTCGTAAGATGTCGATAGTAGTACTTGGTGGTAAGCAGGGTCGAAGGCAACTAGAGTTAAAGTTGGATTGTGGAAACATTTGTTGAAGTCGAAATCCAGATTGACAGTCGATCAACCGCTGAAATTCTTTTTCAAACGAATGCAGATAATCATATTTTTTTAGTTCCAGATCAACGCAATATGGAGAATGGCGAAACTGTTGATTTCGGAAGCCGTTTAGGGCATAAATTTGACCAGAAGTTGGTAATCTGTTTTGGTCAGCAGAAACGACCTCTGTCAGCTTTTCAGCTTCAGTCTCAATTGTTACCACATGGCTGCTACCGATGATCCAAAAATCGGCCTGATATTTTGAGCGTTTAAGTTGACTTTGACGAAAAATTCGAAAGTAATCAGGAGAAACTTCCCCCTCGTATAGGCAAAACCTAAGGTTAGAAATCCGTTGTTCCACATAGTCAGTGTTTTTTTGTGTTGAAAACAACGGATTTACTGATTTAAGCACAGATTGTTCTCAACAAGTATTTATAAAATAGCTGCAGCCACAATCAAGCCAAGAGCAATCATAATGCCTGCTACGATTACACCAGCTGCCGTATTGTTCTTTTCCTCAATTTCTCGATTGAGACTAAAAGGCGTAATCCAATCGAAAATTTTGAAGCCAACCATTAAAACAACAATGCCCAAAAGGCTGTAGATTAATGCAGCGAACAAGCCGAGTGGCAAATTATTCCAAAAATCGGTTTCCATCGTATTAGTAAGATTCTGCTGTGCAGCTACTGTCCCTGTAAAGACAGCAATGATCAGTATTAGTGCAGTGAAAGTTCGGTTCATAACTTACGTTTACTCCCTTGGTTTCATTTTTTATGGAAAAAGTTACTTGCCCATCCCACGACTGCCTCCCCTAAATGAACGGCCTCGTGTTGTGGTGCGACCTGAAAAAACACCACTTCGAGAATTAACTACTTTCCGGTTTCCGCCAGTAACCATTCTGTTGTTAGTCGTCGGAGTCCTTTTGGTCGAGGTTTGACGGCCGAAAGCACCACTACGAACACCAGCTGTTTTTTGGCGGGCAGCCATGGTGCGCTTAGACTTCATTTTTTGAATAGCTTTGGGTGCTTGGGTTCTGCTTTTCGCCTTACTACTACGGACCGAATTTCGGGGAGCAACTTGAGCTGAGGTGGCAGTTTTATACCGAGTAATAGTTCTGGTTTGGGTAATGGTTCGAGTTGCAACAGGTGCATGCCAACCACCATAGTATCTTGGATACCAGCCGCCATACCACCCCCCACCATACCAAGAGTATGGAGAAAATAAAATGTTTCGAATAACCATATAACGAAGGTATCCATCCATCCAATTATGGTTATGGGAATGGTAGTTACGTTGATAGTGGTTGGGTTGCCCTTCATAAGCGTGAGGATTGGATTCGGCATTAATAACCATTTGTTGAGCCGTTTGATCAAACGTGATTGATAATGCTACTAATTCAATACCGGTGTTTGCCACTTGGTCCCAGTTGACATCATAGGCAGTAGGGTCTTTAGGATATTCGGTTGGATCCGGTACTCGAATCGAGTAGATGGCGGCTTCACCTTTCACAGATTCCGGTACCACTAATAAGGGATCTAAGTTTGTATCTTCGTTCAAGTCAACTCGATAATTAATATCTGGATTACTGATGATTTTATGACTTAGTTTTCGAACCACATCTTTCTGAAACTTCTGTGATTCTGGTTTTTCTGTGGGAGCTAACTCTTGTAAAACTTCTCGCATTACATCAGGTAGAATGGCCGGATTGAGCTTGTCGGTTAGATCAATTTTTACGGTCATATTGGTTTGTGCCACTCCCACCGAATAATTTTGGTTATTGCGACTGCCAGAGTTACTAGTCCCAGATGATGAGCGATTTTCACTGTTTCCACAACCAAGATAAAGAACCGAAGAAATAAGTACGATCAAACTGGTTCCTATCAGAAAAATAAATCGTTTCATCACATATTTTCCTAATGTTTTTTTGATATTTTGTCCATTTTTTCTGTTTCGCCACATTATAGAATGTTAACACTTCCAATAACAAGTGTTAGCATTATTTATTGTCCTAATCTTTGAATTCCAAAGCAATAGTTCATATAATGTGGCAGTAGTTTAAATTTGCCGTAGGACAAAACCAATGAGTATACATACATTGACGATCAAGCTAGAAAAAAAGTATCTATTATTTCCCATCTGCAATGATGCGGATATAACTCACATTGATGTTAACATTAAAGACGAAAATGTGCGAGAATTTGACGCGGAACTAGCCTCTGATTCCGAAAAAATCAGCTTTTGGTCATTCTTAGATATAACCAAATTTAATGGTCAAGTGGCGACGCTCAAATTCAAAGGTGCAAGTGCAACTGGTATTAGTTTAATTCGCCAATCCGAAGAGATTCCTGAAACTGATGGTTTTTATAGCGAATCTCTGCGACCACAATTTCACTTCTCTCAGCTAATTGGTTGGAACAACGATCCTAACGGACTAGTACATTACGATGGAGAATGGCATCTATATTTCCAGCATAATCCATATGGCTGGCGGTGGGGAAATATGCACTGGGGACACGCAGTCAGCAAAGATTTAGTGCATTGGAAACAAAAACCAATTGCTATTTACAACAAACGTCGGGGTGATTGGGCTTTTTCAGGTGGAGCGGTTTTAGATGAAAATAACACTGGAGGGTGGCAAACGGGCCAGGAAAAGGTCATCGTAGCTTCTTGGACTAGTACAGGTCGAGGAGAATGTATTTCTTACAGCAATGATCGAGGTAACACGTTTACCGAATACGAAGGGAATCCTGTAGTTAAGCATAAAGGTCGTGATCCCAAAATCATCTGGTATGAGCCAGATAAACACTGGGTAATGGCTGTATATACGGAAACTCCATCCTCAACAGAAGACAATGAAACCACCCGTTCAATTGCCTTTTATACTTCGACCGATCTTAAGAAATGGACTTTCCAGAGTAAACTAGATGGCTACTATGAATGTCCTGAATTATTTGAAATGCCAGTTGACGGAGATCAGGAAAATACCCGTTGGATTATTTTTGGTGCCGATAGCCAGTATACCATTGGCAAATTTGACGGAAAAACCTTTCTAGCCGAAAATGACAGTAAATACCAGATACATTACGGTAACTACTATGCATCTCAAACCTTCAGTAATAGCCCTGATGGGCAGCGCATTCAAATTGGTTGGGCGCAAATCGAAATGAAAGAGATGCCATTTAATCAGACATTCAGTTTCCCACATAATCTGACGCTTCGCACGACAGTTGATGGAATACGACTGTTTGCTGAACCAATTCAAGAGATCAAAAAGTTATACGAAGCTCAGCATGCTGTGGAAAATATTAGTTTGACAGACAATCAATCGGCAGATTTAGAAGTCAATGGAGAATTATTTGACATTCATGCCACTTTTAAACTAGAGGCAGCGAAAACTATCGGCATTAATATTGGTGGAGAAGAAATTACTTACAATATACCAGAAAAGTTACTAAATGATGCACCGTTAGAGCCTGAAAATGGAGAAATTACCTTGCAGATTTTAGTCGATCGTCCAATGTTGGAAATTGTTGGTAATCAAGGACGGGTGTTCATCACCAGTAATCGAAAAGTTTTGGGTGCTGTTGAAACTATTTCTGCTTTTGCTGAAGGTGGTTCAGCTAAGTTGGTTCGTCTGGAAGTTAACCAACTTAAATCCATTTGGTAAACCTGAAGTCTAAGTTACAACTCAAGGCTTCTTATTTTTTCGGCTAATCGAATTTGGGAAATCATACTGAAAAACAGACAAGAAATATAGTTTTATGGAGGTAAATATCAGTTAAAAACGAAATTGGATCAGAATTGGAGTTTGAAACAATAATAAAAGAGGCATATTAAACCATTGTAGCGATGTGTTTATCTGTGATTTCTGCCTAGCTAGGGAAACCATAATGCAACAACACTTTTTACAAACTACCAATTTTATTACAGCTTTGAAAAAATGGTGAGCCGTGGCTCATTTGATTAGGTCTAAGTATCCAATGCAAATATTTAACATGCTTTACAGTATTCTGATGCCTTAAACATCGTTATTCTTACGAATTTTTAAGATATGATCATAGATCAGAGAATCAGCATAAATCGGATATAAAATAACCATTGGAAAATTAAGAATTCGAGACAGCTTCTGACAATGGTCTTCTACTATCGGAATTAACTTTTCAGTAGCGCTAAACAGTAATCTAGAACCGACGAAAATATAGGTGAAAAATATCAGAGGAAATTAAATGAAAGCATCAGAACTATTTGTAAAATGCCTAGAAAACGAAGGAGTTGAGACTATCTTTGGTATTCCTGGCGAAGAAAATTTGGATATGATGGATGCGCTTTTGGATAGTAATATCAAGTTTGTTCCAACTAGGCACGAACAGGGCGCTGCGTTTATGGCAGACGTTTATGGTCGTCTTACTGGAAAGGCCGGTGTTTGCTTGGGAACCTTAGGACCTGGTGCAACAAACCTTATTACTGGTGTAGCCGATGCAAATATGGACAGGGCTCCCGTGGTAGCAATCGCAGGTCAAGCTTCTACAACCCGATTACACAAAGAGAGCCACCAAGTCTTAGACTTGGTAAGCATGTTCAAACCTATTACCAAATATGCCACTCAGATCAGAACCCCTACAATTATTCCGGAAGTAATCCGTAAAGCTTTCAAAGTCGCAGAAACCGAAAAACCAGGAGTCAGTTTTATTGATTTTCCCGAAAATATTGCAGGAGAAACGGTAGTTGATATGGTTCCACTCAAGGTACAAAGCGCCATGATACCTTTTCCACCCGCAGAAAAAGTCCAAGAAGCTGCACGGATTATTTCGGAGGCAAAACACCCCATAATTATGGCGGGAAATGGAGTTATACGAGGCAAAGCATCCGAAGCCCTAATTGATTTTGCTGACAAACTAAATATTCCGGTGGCCACAACCTTTATGGCGAAGGGAGTAATTCCTTGCTCTCATGAACTATCCCTGGGAGCTGTAGGTCTCCAAGCACATGACTACGTTTCTTTTGGATTTGATAAGGCGGATGTAGTCATTTGCGCAGGATATGATGTTGTAGAATACCACCCCTATTTATGGCATCCAAATTCCGATCGAAAAATTATCCACATCGACTCCCAACCAGCAGAAGTTGATGAGCATTACATTGTGGAAGTCGGTGTCATTGGTAATATTGGCGCAGCACTTAAGAACATTAGTGCTGAAGCACGCCGTCATCATGGACGTGAAGGTGAAGAACTCCACGAAATAATCATCAAAGAAATCCATGCACTCGAAGATGATTTTGGTTTTCCCGTTAAGCCTCAGAAAATTATGTGTGATCTAAGAGAAGTTTTAAATCCTGACGATATTGTCATAAGCGATGTAGGCGCTCACAAAATGTGGATGGCCCGTATGTGGGAAACTGAGAGACCTAATACCTGTATCATTTCAAATGGTTTTGCTACAATGGGTATTGCCGTGCCAGGTGCTATCGGTGCGAAAATAGCATATCCAGATCGAACGACCTTAGCGGTTACCGGAGATGGTGGATTTATGATGAATTGTCAAGAAATTGAAACCGCAATGCGTATGAATATTCCTATCGTGATTTTGATTTGGACTGACTCACATTACGGTTTGATTCGTTGGAAACAAATGGCCGATTTTGGTCGCGAATCTAATGTAGCATTTACCAATCCAGATTTCGTTCAATTTGCGGAGAGTTTTGGTGCAAAAGGTTATAAAGTGGAAAAAACTGAAGACCTTATTCCTACACTAAAACAGGCTATTATCGATAATACGGTTGTGATCGTGGATTGTCCGGTAGATTATGGTGAAAACATGAAATTGACTGAAAAATTGGGTAATCTCGTATCACCTATTTAAAAATGACACAAAATGGTGAAAAGAATCCCTTTGCTGATCCCTAGTGCTAAAACCAGCAAAAGCCACACCTTTATCCTGTATTAATTTTATAAAAATTCTTAGAGAAGCAGGTTCGCCTGATAAATGGCGTCAGGGAATTCATACCGAAAAACTGGATATTGCAGGCCAAATGGTTCGCAATCCACGCTTAGGTTTCTTCATTTATTGACTCAGGAAAACTGGGATGGATGCTCAGAGGGTAGTTAGCTCTAGGAACCCGATGTGCTTAGAACATGGCGATTCAGGACCAGTCATTGTAGCCCAAGATGCTAATCCTGACGATGCTACTCCCGTATGATCAAAGGTCGGTTTTATCATGCGGATCAAGTTTATGTTTCAGTACAACGGATTTTTAGTGGGTGATCCGACGATGGATTCTACCGAAGTCGGGCCACTTATTCGCACCAGTGAAGTGCAAAGCATGGGTTGAAGACGCTATAACAGATAGAGCAGAAATTCTATGCGGAGGTAAAGCCATTTGCGAATCGTGTTATCAACCAACGGTACTTTGCGATCCGTCTAGTCATGCAAAAGCGAACTACGACAAAATCTTTGGACCTGTTGTATGTTATTTACCCTTATAAAGATGTAGATGAAGCTATTGAAAGAGCAAATAGCTTGCTTTTCTCTTTTCAAAACTCAGTTTTCACCGAAAATATTGATATAGCATTGCGATGTTACAGCCGTTTCCATGCCGCAACTGTGATGGTGAATGATCACACCGCATTTCGCGTAGATTGGATGCCTTTTTCGGAAGCAAAAGTGTCTGGGTTAGATACAGGTCATATACCGTATACTTTACGCGAAATGCAGGTGGAAAAACAATTGGTCTTAAGATCAGATAAACTTTAGAAAATTTGGTTTAAATAATGTCAAGTTCTAACGTCAAGGTTTTTATTTTGGCAGGTCAATCTAATATGGAGGGACACGGTCAAATTCAGAGTCTAGTAAATTTGGGTACCCGCCTACAGTATGGTCACTTGTTAAAGAACCTGAAATCAGATAATGGGTCATGGGCAATTCATCAAGAAGTGCCTATTTCATGGCAAAGTCCACAACGAACACAACAAGTAGGCCCATTGACGATTGGTTGGGGGTTTGATGCTAACAATAGCATCGGTCCAGAGTTGATGTTTGGTGCAGTAATGAAAGAAAAATATCAAAACCCAATTTTGCTAATTAAGACTGCTTGGGGTGGCAAAGATGTCTGGTGTGACTTTCGTTCTCCTAGTGCAGGCGAGATGACTTCAGATGAAGCACTCATTTTTCAAAGAGATCAAACGGAAGGAAACGAGCGAGTAATTGGTGCTTACTATAGGAAAATGGTAGACGAAATTCAAAATTGTTTGAGCGACCTCGGTAAGATTACGCCGGACTATCATCACAGAGATTACGAAATTCGTGGCTTAGCTTGGTTTCAAGGGTGGAATGATTTTTGTCAATGGCATTTGAATTTGGATGGGCGTCGGGCAGGAATAGGTTTAATTGATCGATATGCCCATAATTTAGCTGCTTTGTTTAGTGATTTAAGAAACGACTTAGGAGAGCCGGAACTACCTATTGCAATCGGAGAACTAGGCGTTGGTGGTTATAAAATGGTTGAACGAGCCAAGCACAAAGATGATCGTGAGGCACAAGCAATGATAGCTTTTAGAAATGCGCAACGAAAAGTTGGTGCAGATCTAGACCTTAATCCGGTAGTTTTTGTGCCCACCGCCGATTTTTGGGATCAAAGATTGGATAAGTTACGTCGGATCCAAGAAAAACATTATCAAGAGAAGCAGAGACTTGGCATCGCTAACGAAGAAACAAACACTTTTCCTACACAAGATTTGCAAGATGAATACCATCGTTTAGGTGGGCATTGGTATTGCCATTACAATGGTTCTGCGACTACATACTCCTTAATCGGTTATGCATTGGCCCAATCTTTTATTAACTGAACCTTAGATTATCAGTATTACCTAGGGACACTTTCAGCTTCTAAGTTATTGACCAGCCAAGATCGCAAAGGAACGTCAGATTCAGATGGCGAAGTATAGCCCATCCCGCCACTACTTTTACCTAACAACTGCTGACGAATTGGATTAACTGTTCCCATATAATGAGCAACGGTCATATCGTCTCTAGGCTGCAACCAACGGTAACTATATCCATAAAATAGAACGCAACGAGTCACATTTGAGGTATTAATGCCTGCTGCATGCCACAAACGACGATCAAAAAATACCGCTGTTCCGGCTGGCACACAGACCCGATACATGTTACGTGGATTAGAAGCATCAGATGGCAACTCCAAATTATTTTCCAAGTGGCTACCCGGTACAACGTGAAAATTACCTCGATCTGGTGCTGTGGTATCAGATAAAAAAAAAGCTACTTTCAAGGAAACACGAGGGCGAGGTTCACCTTCCAGCTCTATATTCAGCCGGCCGCTATCTTGATGCCAACCCAGTTTTTGATCGGGATTGGCAGAAGAAGTAGGAGGTGTAACAATCAAGTGTGAGTGGTACAGTTTCACGTTCCAACCCAAAACGCCCCATACTTTGGGAAATGTTTTGTGCCAGTCTAATAATTTAAGGTAGATGGGGTTTCGACCGATAAAATCCAACAAATTAACAGATATCTCGGATGATAAATTATTTGCTTGTCGATGAGATAAAATCAGTTGATTGGTTGTTGAGAGCAATTCGGCAACTAATTTTGGTGGAATTGCATCTTTAACAACTAAAAAACCTTGTTGTTCAAATAACTCTCTTTCCCTTTCCGTTAAGCAGTGTTCCAAACATGTTCTATCCACCTGAAAATCTCCAGTGCTATTTTTTTAAAATATTCAACAAAACGCTTGTCTGCCCAATTAATAATTGAGGCAAATAAATACTGAATAGTGATAAATCATATCATTAGTCAAAAATTTGTCAATATAGATACCGTTATTTTTTGTAAATAGGAAAAGAACATTTAGCTCATTCAAGTCATTGACACCCAGTCCTTGTTTTGATAGAATCAGCCGGCGACAATGGAAAAGGATTTTTATTAATGTCAATTAAAACATGTTTAATGATTGGTGCTAGCGGGCGAGCTAGTAGTTGGATTCGTACGTTTACCAATCAGTTCAGCGATCGGGTAAAAATTATTGGTTTGGTCGATATTAACCAGGAAGCATTAGAAAATGAGGGGAAAAATCTAGGTCTAAATAAAAAACAATTATTCACTGATTATCAGGCTGCTATTGAATCAGTCAAAGCTGATTTTTGCGGAATTTCTACTCCGCCACAATTTCACAGTTCCGCAGCTGTTTTAGCCATGAAAAAAGGCATGTCAGTAATTAGCGAAAAACCAATTGCAGACAATCTTAATTCAGCCAAAGCTATGGTAAAAACCTCCGCTGAAACTGGCCTTCCTTGTGCCATTATGCAAAATTATCGTTATGAGAGAAACAAGCAAGAAGTGGTCAAAATTCGGGAAGAAGAGCGATTGGGGAAACTACAACACGTCTTTGGGCGCTACGCGTGTGACTACCGCGAATATTTATCTTGGGGGCGTGCTTGGCGACACGACATGGATTTTGGCTTATTATTTGAAGGTTCAGTTCACCATTTTGATATGTTACGCTTTCTGTCTGGTGGTGATTGTGAAACTCTGATGGGATTTGGTTGGAATCCAGATTGGTCTAGTTTCAAGCACTACTCTAGTGGTTATTATTTGATGCGAATGAACAACGGCGTTCACGCTTGCTACGAAGGAAACAGCAGTGCTGCTGGTATTACCAATTGTTGGCATCGGGAACACTATCGATTGGAATTCGAAGGAGGCACAGTTGAAATAGCCGAAGGCGATGATATTACGATACATAGAGTCGGTCAAGAGAAGGAAATCTATACAGCTCCTGACATTCTTCGGCACGGAGAAAATCATTTTTTTAATGAATTTCTGAATTGGATTGATGGTGGGACACCCTCCGCAACTAGAATTATTGATAATATTAAGAGTTTTGCTCTAGTCATCGCAGCTATGGATACGACTCTTGACGGTCAGCCCAAAAATTTGAGGGACTATTTATCCGATCTACCTGTTGACTGATTAATATTTATTTATTCTAGTTAATTGCAATAATATGACGATTTTTTGTCAATGCTTATGCTCGACTTGTCCCATTCTGGATAAGTTAACTAAAAATAGTCAAAACTAGATGGATAAAGTTAATCGCCGGTCATTTCTTAAACTTTCATCAGTGGCGTTAATGGGGGCTTGTCAACCTGATTCATCTAAAACTTCACCTGGTAACATTAATTATAATATTCGTGTTGATTCCGACGAAAACAGAGGCCACCAAATATTATGGCAACAGGATTTAGCACAGGGAACTTTAAAAAACATTGATTATCTAATTGTCGGTGGAGGATTATCTGGTTTGTCAGCGGCCACACAATTGTCTGGCCGCAACTTTGTTTTATGCGAATTATCACCAAACTTAGGTGGAAGTTCTGGACAAGCTGTATTTGCCGGTGAATCTTTCTCACAAGGGGCTCACTATGATCTAGCTTATCCAGTTAATTATGGTAAGGAAGTGTTATATCTCTTGAAACAATTGGAAATAATAGAATTGGATCATAACCAAAATTGTTGGAACTTTGTCGATAAACAGTATCTGATTGATGAAGATACTGCTGGACGAATTTGGACTGACCAAGGATTGCGTACTGAAATTTTACCAAAAGGTTCATTGAAAACGGCATTTCTCAAATTGATTAAAAAATATCAAGGTCATATGAAATTGCCAACCCGGTTAATTGACCAGCAGTTTCATCATTTAAACCAGATTACTTTCAAACATTTTCTAAGCCAATCTCTGGACTTGAAACCAGAGTTTGAAAGTGCTATCGACTACCAAATGCACGATGATTATGGAGCTGGATCCCTCTATGTATCAGCTTTAGCAGGCATACACTATTATACCTGCCGGCCTTACTATGAGGAATTAGTAGAGTTGTTTTCACCACCGGAAGGCAACTACTATTTTGTCCAGAAACTGGTAACTAAAATTGATCATTCAAAATTAAAAACTCAGCATTTAGTTACATCTATTCAATCCATACAATCTGGTTTTCAAGTGGAAGTAGCCAATTTATCTGCTGGCCGACTCGACATCTATCAAACAAAGTTTCTAATTTATGCAGGGCAAAAGCATTCTTTGTCTTACATCTTTCAACCTGATTGTCATCTGTTTGCCCAAAACATCTATGCACCTTGGCTAGTGGTGAATGTAATATTACGAAACAAACTCGAAACCGATATCTTTTGGCAAAACGATATTTTCTCCGAGTCAACCGAAAATAGGAAAGGGAAATTTATGGGTTTCGTGGACAATGCTAGCCAAGTTCAGCGGAACCCGAATATTCGAGTGTTGACCGCTTACTATTGTTTCACACCAGATCAGCGACAGTTTTTGGGACAGATTAAAACATACGCGGGAACTATCGTTGAACAAACAATCAAACAAATTAATACCTATTTGAATCAAGATGTGCGCCCCCTAATTCAACAGGTTTTTCTAAGACCCTTGGGCCACGCCATGCCAATACCAACTGTTAATTATCTGCTTAATGATCAGAATGAATACCGATCAGAACCCAATCTAGTTTATGCAGGTGTCGATAATGGTCGATTACCGCTTCTATTTGAAGCTGTTGACAGTGGCATCCAAGCCGTCAAACTTTTAGACCAAATATAAGTTATTCATCATTTAATAAATCTACAGAGTCTTTCTTGTTCATGACAGCCATCCTATGGTATGCTTTGACCGCTGAATTTGAATCTGCCTACCATAGAATAATAGTCAAGCTCATAAAAATATCGGAGCCGTAGGCCAAAAGTGCCGGGTTGCCAATTGTCAAATGGAACTTCCGCGGTTGTGTAATTATTTTCAGGCTAAAAATCTTTTTTACGAGCGAAAACGCTGATAAATTCAGCTTGTGTTGATCGAGTTTGGAAAAAACGTGGACAAATAAGTTTTTCTACGGGATCGATTTATAAAGTACACTCATACCATCTGACAATGACGAAAATAGGAGGAACAGTTTCCGGGTTATAAATAACTCTGGTACCACTGCGAATATTTTATGAAAGTCGGCTTATGTACAATTGCTTTTCAAGATC
>CAYVHK010000044.1:0-10064 GCA_964451145.1 uncultured bacterium
TTATAGCCGTGACACATAAAATGCAGAGGTAGAGTCGCTACATTCGGGATAACACTACGGCTTGTTGTTTTCAGATCCCAAATGTTGGTTGTGTTGGGCCTTAGGCCTATCATTAGGCTAGCCCTTGAGGGACCGAAAATAGCCTGCTGGCAGTGGTTGTTTTTAAATATTATGCCACCTTGGCGAGACGATCCATGTGAGGTGTATGAACTTCGGATGATCCGAACGCACCAATCAATGGCTTTAGATCGTCAACTGCGATAAAAAGTACATTTCGTCTTTTATGGGAAAAATAATTAATAGGTGCTGAGGACCAAGCGGCAGTTTTAGTCAGTGCACCTACAGTTGTAGTTGCAATTTTTAAGAAATTTCTCCGCTGCATAGAAATTTGTCCTTTATTTAGAGCTTTCATTCCAGTTAGATTGATCGTCTTATTCTGATAAAGTATAGGTTCATGACCCATAGTTACCAATTGGATATATAAAACCCTGAAATTTAATTTTCAAGATATATGAGGATTAAGGGTAGGTAATTGCTTATAGGAACCTGACTACTACTTGTTTTTTTGCTAGTATACTATTTGCTTTAACAGAAAAATGATTATTTATATGACACTTGGATTTATGAGACGATATTATGTTTGGTACTAATTTTATGTTTATTTTATTCCTATATATCCTTAGTTGATATAGCAATCATTAGATTTATGAGTAGAAGGATATGATACGTGAAGATAAATAGGTTGAAAAGATTGTGTTTTAATAGTTACGTGAATATTAATCCTAATTGTTGATTTTTAGTGGCAATTGTTTCACAATTAGTCCTGAACAAAAATTATTTAATAATTAGATGATTGTAACGAAAATAGAAATGTCTCTGCTATGGTAGTTGCTTATCAAAGATAGCTGGAAATTAGGACGATTTCTAAAAATAAAATGTAAATTTTATAAGAAAATAAAAATTTCACATAATAAGAAGATAAAATTCAAAATTGTGATTAAACAATTTAACTAGGAAATTAATTAATGAATTCGGAAGGTATTTTGGAACGAATATGCAATGCTATTGATACAATCATAGATTCCAGCGAACTCTACCAAGGGTTATTTCCATCAATACTTGATCCCAAAAATGGTGAAATGTTGCTGAATAAGCCGTCAAAAATACCTGGCCAACGCGATGGTGATCGAGCTCATTTGGGGAGCAACCTGATTCATGATGAGCCTTTATTGCAAACGATGTACGGATTAGGTAAACCGAAGTACATCGAAGCTGCTAACAGATATCTACGCTACTTTTCCTCAAATTGTACAAATACTCAAACAGGACTTTTTCCTTGGGGAGAACATTCGTTTTGGCATCTTCTTGAGGAACGAGTTGGTTGTTCAAGACACTCAAATGGCTATGCAATCCACGATCATCTTCGCCAAGCACCATTTTGGCTATGGGAAAAAATAAACGAATTCAATCCTAATTGCGTTCAAAGTTTCGCTGATGGAATAGACTATCATTGGACTAAAGGAGATGGGGATGAATATATCCGGCACGCTAACATTAATATTCAATCTCGACTTGAACGCGGCAGACGATCTTGTGATTTCCCAAGGCATTCAGGTTTTTATATTTTCGATTTAACCTTTTCTTATATTCAAGAGCAACGTGCAGAAATTTTTGATCAGATTTATCTGATGACTGACTATTGGTGGAATAAACGTGATGATTTTGGCTTGCTACTGATTGAAAGTCGATCTACTAAGGAATCTGAACGTTTTTTTGGTATAAATGCACCAACTCAAACATTATCTTTAGGGGCAAGTTTATTAGAATCAGCCAATCTGATCAAGCCATTTGAAAGCAAACTAGCCTCAAAAATGGAAGATTATGCGAGTGATTATATTATTGGATTCTTGTCTGCGCCGCATGAACTGTCGAATAGGAAATTTGTGAGTTTGTGCCAGCAAAAAAGTCAAAAAATTGTTGAACTAATGCCTAACTGGGGTAGTGTATATGGTGCTGGAACCGTTTGTGGTACAGCCGTTCTATGCATCAATATATGGCGTTTAACACAGAATAGAGAACTACTGAATTGGGCGCTGGCCGTTGGTGCATCCTACCTTGAAGATCCATTTCCAATTGATAGGATTAAAACCGAAAAAGTTCAAATTCCCGCTATAGATCCAGGTTTGGTTCTTAGCTTATTCTCGGATTTATATGACGTTACGGGGGAATATAATTGGTTAGAGGCGGGAATGGATCTTGCCACAGACATTTGTGATATATATTTTCAGAATTCCCTACCTTTAGGAGCTTCTGGTATTGACTGGTACGAATCTCAATTAGGTCCGGCCTTTCTAATTCATGGATTAGCTCGTTTGGCTTCCTTAGCCGAAGACAATCATGTTATTGAACCAAACTATACCGTAAGATAGGGAAACTTACGAATTTCCTTTTCCATGTCCCTAATTTATGCTATCCATATGGCAGCCAGCTTGATCAGCATTTTTTCATTACACTAAAACATTCAGGTAACGTCAATGACTACAATTAGTAATCGATACTGTCGGAAACAAAAAAATTATTATTGGTTATATTTCTTGGTTTTTATTAGTCTAATAATCCAAACCAGTACTGGACAACAGGCAAAACCAGCTGTTGGATTAAAAGTGACGAGAATAAAAGTCGAAAGTGGTCAAAAATACAGAATGGGAGAGACTCCTTTACAAAACCAAGCTCCTATGTATGTTGATCGGGATCATCTGAAGTTTATAGATGTGCCAAAATCTGTTACCGGATTGAACTATATGATGACAGCAAATGCTGATCATAAAGGAAAGGGCAAAAAATTTTTAACGTTTGAGGTCAATCAGACTGTTAAATTGTGGGTTGGACGCGACAGCCGTGGAACTCCAGGCAAGAAGGGTGTCGCACCTAAATGGTTATCAAGCAACTTTCAACGAACAGACCTTAAAATAATGACCAACGAACCTAACATGGGGTTTTTTGTGCTCTATCAGGGAAAATCCGATTTATTCGAAGGCAAACACTCACTAGGAGGAAATGCCGACCCACCTGCTGTCGGTCAAATGAACAACTACATATTACTATTCAGTGCGGGTTCAGGAACTCCAAAACCGGATTTATCTGTATCTATACAGAATAAATTATCCTCATTTTGGGGAGAAATTAAGGTTGATTTAGTACAATAGACAGCTAATTTATTTTCTGAAAGTTACTTGATTTTTCTTTTGTTTGTTATATCAGAAATATTCTTACCATCGGTGGTGAAAATTGATTTAATCGATCTTTACCACCGATGGAATGTTGAAGACTAATAATTAGATTTGTTTCAAGTTTTAATAAGCAAAATGGGTTCATATAATATCGAATATAGACTAATAAGTCATCTTTGTTAGATAAGATTATAACCATTGATCAAACCAATCTATAGCCGGCTGAACATTGAATTCATGTCCCCCAGAAAAAATGTCCAGACTGATTTTTTCTTCAGCACCCAGGGCCTGATAGTGATTGGCGAGTTGATCATATGCTTGGGTCGCATCCGAAACCAGAAAACTGGGGTCTTTGTCGCCAGCTTGAATCATTAGTGGCCGAGGAGAAATCAGTGTGCCAATGTCAGCATGTTCGAAATATTTAGCCATTTGTGGGACGTAACCGCAAGTGCAATGCGGCTCTTTTAGAAAAGTACTTTGGAATGACGTTAAGAAACAGGCAATACAGGCAGCCTTAATTCTCTCATCACAAGCAGCCAGATAAAGTGTCATTTCACCTCCTAAACTTAGCCCAGCACACCCGATACGATCATTATCAACCATGGGCAAAGTCATCAATAAATCGATTGCTCTTTGCAACTCCCACATCCGGTAACCAATTACTGTTCCACCTAACAGGTTGAGCACCTCATGGTCAAATCGACAACCATGATAAGGTTCTGGGTTAGATCGTTGGCCAAAACTAATATGTTCAGGCACAAAAGCTACATAGCCGGCCTCAGCTAATTTTCTTGGGTATAAATGGTAACTACTCCCGGGTTCTAGTACAACTTGGTTGATCCCCTGTCCATGCCCAGGCGGGCAGAGAATGGTGGGTTTAGGTTGATCGTTGTTTGTTGGAACTAGCAGGTAAGCTGTAACTATCAGGCTCGGCAGAGTTTGATATTGAACTTTGATTAGTTGAACATTTGGCAGTTTTTTTTCTGATAATGTTTTCAACTTAGGATGAAATGGCTGTTCTTTAAAAGATGGAAGGTCAGAAATCTGGAGAAGTTCGATGACTTTCGACTTGGCCTTTTGTTTCCAGTTATCGAAAGTTTCAATCGGTCCCTGAAACTGCATTTGTCGTGAAGTGTCAGAGTATAACTGATGTACATATTGCAAAAAATCATTCTGTGTCGGCACTTAATTGACTCCTGCCAGATGGCTACTTTCTGTGAAACAAAGATAACTAGTTTTTAGTATTTGTGTGTATTTTTTTAACTGAGTATGGAACAGTATAAAACAAATCAGCTTTAAATAGTAGTCGATGGGTTAAATGAAAACAGGTCTATCAAGTTGGACATGGCATCATCATTATTTTGGACTTCGCTAATTTAAATAATTTGACAAAAATGTAAGACTAATTTACCCTACCAATGTTGCTATCGAATAGTAGAATAAAGTTAAGGCGGGAAGAGAGCAGAGGTTAAAACACGAAACAAGCCATTATAATATAGGCGAATTTTTGACCAATTAATCTAGAGAATAATACGATAATCTAAAGGATTAAATCAATGCCAAGCAGGCAATTAACAGATGAAAGTGTATACACCGAGTTGTGCCAAAAAGGTTTCTGTATTTTACCTAGTTATTTATCTGAGCAACAAGTGCAAGTTTTTAGATCAGCGGTTCGTCGTCTTCATCCAGCTTGGTCAGATTTTCCCTCTAGCAAATTACCTCCTTCTGGGCAATTACCTGCGGAAAATTCTTTTCCTTCTCGAAGCACGATTTTTCCTTTTCAAGAATCTTGCTTTAATCAAGCGATCGTGGATCCAAATACTATCGCCCTTGCACAGCGTTGGTTAGGAACGGAAGAAATTTGTATGAGGGGTAGCAGTTGTTCGGTACGGTATCCTGGTTTTGTCGATGGAACTGGTCAACATCTAGATGGATTCTCACTATTGCCAACTCGTTCTGCTAATCGATCTCATCACCAACTGAAATTTTGGTATTATTTATCTGATGTCGATGTTGACATGGCACCAACATCTTTCTGGCCAACCCAATGGACTAACGAAGGCCCCCAAGTAATTGGAGACGAACATAAAGTTACAGGGCCGGCTGGCTCACTAATCGTTTTCTGTATTTCAACTTTTCATTCGAGAAACCACTTTACTCAAACCAGTGGCGAAAGATATGTCTTTACTGTGCGATGGGGGAGAAGAGATCATTCTTGGGAGGGGCAATCAGATTATGTGATGGCAGGAAACACTACTGTTTTTACTGATTTTATTGGTAGTCTTTCCCCTAAACATCGAGAACTCTTCCACTTCCCACCAGTTGGCCATCCATATTATACAAAGCAAACGCTGAGAGACTTAGAAAATCAATACCCTGGATGGAATAAAACAGACGAATACCATCGTAATCTTGACCATTTTTAATGGTTAAATAAGCGTTACATACAGAATTCGAAATTATGAAGGGTAGTTACGGTCTAGATTGTATAGGTTAACGGCCTTTTTGGAAACGCGCCACTATCTAGCATTTTGACAAAAAAATTATTTTCTATCGGGTCGTCTGAAAAAAACGAATAAAAATCGAGTCTCAAGAGGAAGAGGTAGTCTCTTGAGACTCGTTCACGCCCATTATGCAAGCATGTGCAAATGGTAAATGTAGGAGACCGACTCCCACGTCCGTAATTTTCCCTTCTACTTGTTGTTTAAATGCTGTTTGATGGGGTTCAATTTTGAATTTTTTGTCAAAAAACGAACAAGCCTTTGGTCGTATTAAAATACCTAATTTTAGAGCAGATTGATGGATAGGGCCGATAGGTTCCTTTATATAACCGCCATGATTTGCCAATGATTCTTGTTATAATCGATGAATGGTTAGGTACTATTTAATCATTTCTTCGGAAGTTTCACAATAAAGAAATATTAAGAGGGTCGCTTGTGTCTGGTAAGATTCTGATAATTGATAAAGATATTAAAAACACAACGTCGTTGATTCAATGCTTTGAAAATGAGGATTTCGTTGTCAAATTGATTAGCGACAGCCAGCAGGCTATGGCTACTGTTTTGTTATATCGGCCGGAAGTTATTTTGTTGGATATTGAATTTCCCGATACCAACGGCTTGGATATTTTCTGGAGTATTTTACTCGACAAGCAAACGGAAAGCATACCCACCATAATATTAACGGCCAAGGCTGAACCGATTGACCGCATTGTTGGTTTAGAATTAGGAGCAGAAGATTACATTGCGAAACCTTTTGATGTTCGGGAAGTTGTCCTTCGAACAAAGGGCGTCTTGCGACGACGTCGCAAGAGGGATTTGCCATCCGAGCAACGATTGCAATTACATGGTATTGAAATTGACATTGGAAAGCGTGAAGTTAATTTGGCAACTTCAACTGTTAGTTTAACTAACCCTGAATTTGAATTGTTGGTGTATTTGGTGAAGTCCCCTGGTCGCGTATTTAGTCGGAATGACTTAATATATCGACTTTGGGGATACCGACCAGCCTATCAAAGCCGATCAATTGACTCACATCTCAGCCGACTAAAGAAAAAATTAGGTCATATCGGCCAGTGCATACAAACCGTCAGAGGAATTGGATACAAATTTCAGCCTAATTTTGACTAAAAATACCACTATAGCAATCAATTCAAAATCGTATTTTGGTATTATTTCCTTCAATATATTATTGCCGTTGGCTCAGAAAATTCCATTGATCCGATCGGTATTTTCTCTCTAATTGAAAAGCCAGTTTCATTTCATCTTTTGACAGTTTACTAGGCAAGATGTCTTGACCGACTCCATTCTTTAAGCTACTTATGATAGTTTGTTCAATTTGATGGCGTGTCAACTTAGGTGATACGTGCGAATTCAGATCAGTAGAATTTCTAGTTAAAAGAGTGTCGATTTTTAGCTCTTCAGAAAACAGTAATTTTATAGATTCACAGGGTGAATCAAGAGCTATGTAACTTTGATACAAAATTGCGTTTTGGTTGCGTCGCTGGGCTATGCCCATTATTTTTTTACCATCAATCATCATGTCATATTTAACTGGATTTATAAAACAGATATCCATTTTCTCTGGCTCAATCGTTATTGATGGCCAATGAACGTCAATACCAATTTTACTCAGGCCGTGAAAAACGCACTGACTAATCGTTTTGTAGTCGCATGATATGCTTTCTGGTAAAGAATTTCGCTTTCTCGGAACAATTAAGGAGAAGGTAATGTCCCAACTGTGAACGACGGTTCCACCACCAGTTATGCGACGAACCAGATCAATATTATGTTTCAGACAATCGGATACATTGACAATTTGGCTAATTTTTTGAAAATATCCAAAACTGAAAGCGGGTCTAGACCATCGGTATAGACGTAGTGTGGGGTGAATGGACGGTTGGCGAAAAATAGCTTCGTCTAAAGCCATATTGAAAGATGCACTTTGAAATCCGTTTTTGATTAAACGCATTTGTTAGAAGAGATGAGGTCAAAAATATATCTAACTTTCTAGGATGCTAATGATATATGTTTTCGAGCATGATACGAACTACGGACCATTGGTCCCACTTCGACATGAGAAAATCCTAGATTGATAGCTTCTTCCTCTAATCGACTAAATTCTTCAGGAGTGTAATATCGGTGAATATCCAAATGTTTTTTTGAGGGGGGCAAGTATTGACGAACGGTCAAGATGTCGCAACCAGTCTTTCGGATATCCACCATCGTCTGTACAAGTTCATCAAATTCTTCGCCTAGCCCTACCATTAAACCTGTTTTTGTAATAAGGCTTGGATTTATCTTTTTTGCCTGACTCAATAAATCCAGCGATTGTTGATAAATAGCTCGTGGTCTACAACGTTTATAAAGCCTAGAAATAGTTTCCATATTATGGTTCAATACATTGGGATCAGCTGAAACAATCTTGGCAAGCGCTAGCCAATTACCTTGTAGATCAGGTATCAACACCTCAACACTACAAAGTGGTCTTTTTTTCCGACAGTTTTTAATGGACTCAACAAATATACTGGCACCGCCATCAACTAAATCATCACGATTAACTGATGTGATAACCACATGGTTTAGCTCTAAGTGTTGAACTGCTTCTCCCAAACGGCGAGGCTCATCTAGGTCAAGTTGGCTGGGCTTTCCTTTCTTGACTGCACAATACATACACCTTCGGGTGCAAATATCGCCCAAAATCATAAAAGTTGCGGTTCCGTCATTCCAACATTCACCAATATTTGGACATTTAGCTTCTTCACAAACGGTGTTTAGTTCCAAACCTCGCATCAGCCGCTTTAAGTGCTGGTAATTTTTGCCAGTCGGCAACTTAGCTTTGATCCATTTGGGGTGACGCCTATATGAATGGCTAGAATCAACCAATGGTAACGGATAAGCAACAACGTTATCTGAATAATTGAAAGTCGACATGTCAGTAATTGTTAAAAAAAGTAAAAAATATCCATAATTAGTATTCTATGAAAAACCGCTATCCCAACGGCAGTCTAAGCAAAATAGCATCCCTTTACCCAAAGATTTAACCTTACCATCACACTCAGGGCAAGTATGAATCTCTTTTACTGTACTGATGGTATTATCTCTCCTATTTTCCCCTTGAATTAAAAAGCAATCACAGTCGTAAATATTATGATCACATGGTTTACAACGGTAAATTGAATCGATTTTCAAATCGGTTCCCGTTGGCTTAATTTTTTCTTCTAGGCGATACATTGCCATATTTGGTCGAATTAGTCTAGCTATTCCGATTTGATCAACAGCCACAGCATCATCGACATTGAGTCGTTTCTCGTGAAAAACAGCCAGCTGATCAATATAGAAAAAGGGTCTTTTCCCTAGATCTCCATTATCCCTCAGGGTTGCACTAGTTTTTTTTATTGCCAACATAATAAATACATTTTTTCCCGTTAACAGGCTAACAGGGGAAAATCCATCTGAGAAATTTATCAAAATTAATTCCTAGTGTTTTTTAAAGATTATAATGATCATGGATGCTTGATATTCTGACTTATGATTTGCATCGATTATTCACTGATAGCGATAACCAATACCGTGTACGGTTTGAATGTGCTTACCTTCCGAACCTAGCTTATGTCGTAATCGATTGATGTGGGTGTCAACCGTGCGACGGCTAGCCCTAGGTGTATCGGGTGGTAATATTTGTTCCAGCAATGCTTCCCGAGCAAACACCCGATTGGGCGACTTAACGAGGCAGATCAGCAGGTTAAATTCAGTTTTCGTCAGGTTTACTTCGTCCCCAGCGCAAAATACCTGCCGCTTAGATGAATCAATCTTTAGTTGATCTAAAAAAATCTTTTCTTCAGCTATTTGGTTGAGAAAACCGTTACTACGCCGATGGACCGCTCGACATCGCAAAACAACTTCTCTTGCAGTGAATGGCTTCTCAATGTAATCATCAACACCCAACTCTAAAGCGACAATGCGATCTTCCACACTAGCTTGCTCTGAAACGACGATTGTAGGAATATGTCTAGTGCGTTGATGACGTGACATGACGCGAAATAGCTCCAATCCGTCCATTGTTGGTAGAATCATATCGAATAATACGACATCGGGAATCGTCTCTAAAATATAGTTTATTGCTTTAGATCCGTCTCGAATACATTTGACTGAAAAATTTGCCTGGTCAAGTGGCCGTTTTAACTGGCGCAACGTATCAATATCATTATCTATAATCAAGATTCTTGGTTTCATTGTATCTACCTGATTTATTGTTGTCGATATTTCATCGTCAATTTTAAAAAAATCGGAGGTGAAGTCAGATTTTAGTCTAGGTCTAACCTCGTCTCGAATG
>CAYVHK010000044.1:10164-17458 GCA_964451145.1 uncultured bacterium
AAAAAAATCGGAGGTGAAGTCAGATTTTAGTCTAGGTCTAACCTCGTCTCGAATGCCAAGGAACCGTTAGTCAAAATCGACAATAGCGTCAGAAACTACATCAAGCCATTTTTCTAATCGCTCGTCGGTTAGTTCATCTTGGTTATCTTCGTCTATTCCTAGGCCATAAAAATAATCACCACCATCCATTAAAGCCAATGATTCATCAAAATCGTAACCGTCGATGGGCCACTGACCAACAATGGTACCACCATTATTAATGACAATTTTGGCAATAATGCCAACTGCATCCAAAAAATTATCGGCGTAACCAACTTGATCGCCCAAACCAAACATAGCCACACATTTTCCAGTAAATTTAATGGTCTCAAATTCCTCTAAAAAATCTTCCCAATCCTCCTGTAACTGACCGATATACCAAGTTGGACAAGACAAAATTACATATTTATATTCGTCAAAGTCCGATGCAGACACACCGTCTCCAACATCGTAAGTATCCACTAAATCAGAACCCAAGGTCTCCAAAATCCTATGGACGATTTCCTCTGTATTTCCAGTATTTGAACCGTAAAACAGGCCAATTGTATCTTTCATCAAAAATTTTGCGACGGAAATCCGTTCTTCTGGACGTTTTTCTGTCACATCTCCTTATGTAATAAATTATTGAATGTCAATACAAGTGCTTGCCATAATAATAATATTTTTTATCTTATCTGTAATGGGCGTTAAAAAATGCGACCTTTATATCCAACAGCTTACCTCTGACTGTTGTTGGTACTTCGACCGAAAAAATCGAAGTGCCAACACGGATTACATAGATAACAATGCATTTTGTTCTCAATTTAAGAAACTCAAACCTCAACAGGGTTTGGTTTTTTAAGTCCTATTCCCAGTTCTGATATCGCAGTGCATAACAATTCCTGAGAAATCTGTCCATTTTTTAATAATAAATTCAGTGCTGCCAATACAATGTGTTTTGCATCGACTTGAAAAAAATCTCTCAGTCGTGAACGGTCTTCGCTTCTCCCAAATCCATCTGTACCCAAAACCATAGCCTCCAAATCCAGCCATTTTAAAACAGAATTAGGAATAGCCTTCACATAATCAGATGCAAATACTACTACCCCGTTTTCATCTTCAAAGCATCGAGCTAGATAAGGCAATTTTTGTTTTTGGTCAGTATCAACATTCAACAGATTCCATTGATCTACTTCAATCCCGTTATTGTAAATTGCCTTATAACTAGTTACACTCCACACATCAACAGAAACATCGTATGGCTCAGAAATTAGGATTTCCATTGCCTTGAGAACCTCATTTAATATAGCACCACTACCACACAGATGAACTTTGAGTCCTTTTTTTCTTTTTGGCTTGGATGCCTTGATCTTGTACAACCCCTTTGTAATGCCGTCTTTAACGGAGTTATAGGCTAAACAAGGCACATCTTCATATTTTGGTTGAGGTAGCATTTGGTAATTTTCATTTCCAAGAGTTAGATAGTAGAAAATACTCTCATTCTGCCGATACATCCGATCAATTCCATCAGCAATAATGGTGGCAATTTCGTAGTGAAAAGCTGGATCATAGGCCAAAAGGTTAGGAACCGAAAGTGCGGCAAGATGGCTATGGCCATCTTGATGTTGAAGCCCTTCCCCATTTAACGTGGTACGCCCAGCAGTTCCGCCCAATAGAAAACCTCGGCACCGCATATCAGCTGCTGCCCAGATCAGATCGCCAACCCTTTGAAAACCAAACATCGAATAATAAATAAAAAAGGGAATTGTATTAATCCCATGGTTAGCGTAAGCGGTACCTGCAGCGATGAAGGAAGACATGGCACCAGCTTCACTAATACCTTCTTGCAAAATTTGTCCATCAGTAGCTTCGTTGTATGCCTGCATAGTACCGACATCAACCGGCGTGTACTTTTGGTTCACGCTTGAATAGATTTTTTTTGATTTGTACAAAGACTGCATACCAAATGTTTGACCTTCGTCTGGGACAATCGGCACGATGTATTCACCGATTTGTTTATCGCTCAACAGGCACGACTGTAGGAAGTAGACGAAGACTCTGGTCGTAGACCAACTCTTACCGTCAATTGAAGGAAACCTTTTAGAAAAAATATCTTTTGGTAGGGGGTCAATCGGTAAGGCCAAAATTTCACGTTTGGGTAAATACCCACCTAATTTTTGTCGTTGCGACTTGAGATATGAAATCTCATCGCTGTCCGCAGGGGGGCAGTAGAAATCGGCATTTTGAGCGGCCTCGTTAGAAATGGGGATTCTAAATTTATTTCTAAAGGCAATTCGCCCTTCTGAATTCATTTTCTTGATTTGATGGGCTGTATTAGCCGCCTCTATATTTTCTCCTAAACCAAATCCTTTAATTGTTTGGGCTAAAATGACAGTCGGTTTATCCGAATGAACGGCCTTATGGTAGGCGTTGTATATCTTTTGAATGTCATGTCCGCCGCGCCTTAGTTTAGCAATTTGCTCTATCGATAGTTCAGAAATCAAGGTCTTGAGTTGTGGACTATTAAAAAATCGTTCACGAATGTATTCACCACCTTTGACCGCATATTCTTGCATGTGTCCGTCAACCAAATCTTCCATTCGCTTAACGAGTAGTCCATCTATATCCTTTTCGAATAAGGGATCCCAATCTTTTCCCCAGATAACTTTGATGACATTCCACCCGGCTCCGCGAAAGATCGATTCTAGTTCTTGTATGATTTTCCCGTTACCTCGAACCGGACCGTCAAGTCTTTGCAAATTGCAATTGACTACGAAAATCAGATTATTCAAACCTTCACGAGATGCTAGCGTGATCGCGCCCAAAGTTTCCGGTTCATCAGCTTCTCCATCACCCAAAAAGGCCCACACCTTACCACCTTTCTTGATTTTTAACCCTCGATTTTCTAGATATCGAATAAATCGGGCATGGTAAATTGACATAATTGGCCCCAAGCCCATGGAAACAGTAGGAAACTGCCAAAACTTAGGCATCAACCAGTGATGAGGATACGAAGACAGGCCACCGCCAACAGCTAACTCTCGCCGAAAATTGGTTAAATTTGATTTAGTGAGTCGGCCCTCTAGAAAGGCTCTGGAATAAATGCCAGGTGAAGCATGCCCCTGAAAATAAATTTGATCTCCATCTTGTTCATCATTAGCGGCACGAAAAAAATGGTTGAAACCGACTTCGTATAAGTGCGCAGCAGAAGCGTAGGTGGCAATATGTCCCCCTACACCTTTATTACTCTCTGTATCGTCATCCCGACCAGCCTGAAGCACCATGGCCAAGGCGTTCCAGCGTACGGCGTTCCGAATATTTCTTTCGATTTCTATGTTCCCGGGGTATGAAATTTCTTCTTCGACAGGTATTGTATTAACATAAGGTGTATTAGCGTTGAATGGAAACTTCACCCCTTGAGTGATACAGTGGTCTTTCAGCCTCTCCAGCAATTGGCTAACATCTTTGGCATGATAGTCGGCCAATATCCAGTTGATACTATCTATCCACTCTTGTAGTTCTATTTGGGGAATCAACTTTGCACTCATTTTTTCTCCTTTTGTTTGTCGTTGATTCAGATTTTTAGGTTCTATAGATGGGTCGTGTGCCCGGAAAAAAGTTCAGCAGTTTCCATTACCGTTTCGGACAATGTTGGATGTGGATGAATAGTCAGCTGTAGGTCTTCGGCCACACAACCCATTTCTACAGCCAAGGCTCCTTCAGCAATCAGTTCACCGGCACCAGTACCCACGATGCCAACACCTAAAATGATTTTTGTTTCAGGATCAATAATTAATTTGGTAACCCCTTGATTATTACTTAGTGTTGTTGCTCGTCCAGATGCTATCCAAGGAAATTTTCGAACTTCGATGCTTTGATTTTTAGCTTGAGCTTGTGCCTCTGTTAACCCGCACCAAGCCACCTCCGGGTCAGTAAAAACAACCGCTGGAACCACCAGTGGGTTATAACACCGGTTTTTCCCTAGTATGACATCGACTGCAACCTTGCCTTGAGCTGTTGCCACGTGAGCTAAACCAAGTCTCTGCTGATTGCCATCAGCAACAACATCTCCAATAGCGAAAATAGACGGATCGTTTGTCATACAATGTTCATTGGTTTGGATGAAATTTCGGCTTGTTAGCGTTACTTTAGTATTTTTCAGATTCAGATTTTGGCTGTTTGGCTTACGTCCTACTGCTATTAGTACTTTATCAAAACTGGATTTAATGATTTGGCCAGTATTTGTGGTAAGTTCGGCTTCAACCTGATTGGGCTGAGTTATCAATTTGGCCGTTGTATTAGTCCAAATATTTTGAAAATCGGACCGAAGTCTGTGCTCCAAAATGTCGACTAAATCTTTGTCAACGGATCCACCACCTAACAGTTTGTCGGCCATATCAGCAACCCAAACTTTTGACCCTAGAGCGGAATAGACAGTGCCGAGTTCTAAACCAATATATCCACCACCCACTACCAGCAATGTTTCGGGAATAGTGTCCAAAGATAAGCCTTGGGTTGAATCCATTATTAAGTCACTAGTGGGAAAAAGATCCTTGTTTGGTTGAGAACCCGTGGCAATAATGATATGGTCAAAAGTTAGGATTTTCTTGCCAGAGGACTGACTTTGAACCTCAATCGTTTGTGAATCCAAAAATTTGGCATACCCTTGAACTTGATTAATCTTTCTTCTTCTAGCTAAAGCATTTAAACCACTTGACATTTGGTTAATAACTTGATCTCGCCAAAGGTGGATTTTGTTCAGGTCGATCTTTGGTCGATTAAATTCGATTCCCCATTCCTTTGCTTTTCTACATTCATTGATGACCTTGGCTAAATGAAGCAATGCCTTAGAGGGAATACAACCACGATTCAAACAAACTCCACCTAGATTACTATCGGCATCAATTAGAGTTATGTCCAATCCTTGATCAGCTGCATAGAAGGCCGCCGCATAACCACCAGGCCCAGCACCAATGATTCCAATTTTTTTCATTTCAAGGTTATCCTTCTAGCAAAATTAGAAAGGGGTCAGCAATCGTCCGGGTCAACCAAGAAAGAAATCTGGCTGCATCAGCACCGTCAATTACCCGATGATCATATGATAATGCGAGCGGCATCATTTCCACGGGCTTAAAATTTTGTTCATCTTGATCCCAAATTGGCTCAGTTTTACTACGAGAGAGACCCAAAATTGCCACTTCAGGTAGTTTGACAATCGGTGTGAAATTAGTCCCGCCGATACCACCTAAATTGCTAATAGTAAAGGTTCCGGATTGCATGTCTTTAAGAGTTAAATGACCTTCTCTTGCTTTAGCCGAGATATTATTCAATTCCTCAGAAATTTGAAGTATATTTTTTTTTTGAACGTCTTTGATTACTGGCACTAATAAACCTTGTGTAGTATCTACGGCAATACCAATATTAATATCTTGATGGTAAATAATTTCTTTATTTTCTAAATCAAGCTGAGAATTAAACTGCGGAAATTTCTGCAAGGCTACGGAAACAATTTTTATCATTAACGCTGTAACTGTTAGCTTACCTTTCGTTATAGCCGAACCATGTTTTTGACGTATGGCTGTCAGTCGTGTCATATTTGCTTTGTCAAAATTTGTTACATGTGGCACTTCAGCCCAAGATTTGCTCATGCCTTTAGCGGTTGCTAACCGAATATTATTCATTTTTTGCCGATTAGATTCGAGCGCGGGTGTACTAGAACGCGGTTGATAGTCTTTTTCTAGACGGCGGGCGGGGGAAAGACCGCCGATGTCTTGTTTAGTAATTCGTCCATATTTACCTGAACCTTCGATGATTGATAAATCGAGTCCATGTTCCCTTGCTAATCTTCTAACTGATGGTGCAGCTGGAATAATCGGTTCTTTTTTTTCGATCTGGCTTGATACGTTATTACTTGATAATGATATTGTTTGTTCTAATTCTTCACTTTGATCGACTAATTCTTGATTTACTGCTGGCGAATTTGGTTTAGCCGAAACTTCTGTTTCAATGATCATAATAGACGATCCAGTCTCAATTTCATCATTTTCTTGGACCAAAATCTCTTTTACAACACCATCTACTTCAGAGGGTATTTCGATAGTAGCCTTGCTAATCTCCACTTCGATCAAACTTTCCTCAACTTTAATTTGGTCCCCGACCTCAACTAAAATACCAACGACCAGACCTGAGGTGTCATTTTCGCCCAATTCGGGCAGTTTAATTTCGTAACTCATACGTAAACTTCTCTCAATTAGTTAGTTGCTTAATTTACTTAAAACCCATGATTGTAACTCGCCAAAATTACGATTTAATGACGATATTGCATAAATTTGGAAATACGGTTCCACTAAACCATCACATTTGGTCTTTTATTATCAATTCTAAGGTCGAACTATCATGAATTTTGACGGTCACTTCAATCGGAATTGGTCCATTTCTCAAGGAAAAAATCAGTTTCAAGGCTTGAGAAATAACTGTAGGGTTTTTATTACCTTCGAAAGTTGCGTCTATGATGGGTATATTTTGACAAACCCTCTGTTGGGTTGGAGCCACCATATATCGTTTTGTTTCAGTTTTATTCATTCGTAGTCAAATGTACAAAATATCACGTTTGTGCTGAATTAATAGCCAAAGAAAAAAGGGCCCACCCAAAATGCCAGTTATTATGCCGATAGGTAGTTCCATGGGAGATACAATAGTTCGTGCTAATGCGTCAGCAAAAACCAGAAAAATAGCACCGGCCAAAGCTGAAGCGGGCAAGATAAAACGATGGTCTGGTCCACCAATTAATCGAAGGAGATGTGGTACAATTAAGCCAACAAAACCAATTCCACCAGCCGCTGAGACAGCAGTTCCAACCGATAAGGCTGCGCCGAAAACGGCTTGACGTTTAAGCCGATCAACCGAAATGCCAAGATGGAAAGCCTCTGATTCTCCGAGAGTAATGGCATTTAACGATCGAGCTAAAGGAAATAAACAAATCAAACCTACCATCGCCAGTGGTAGACTTACTAAAATCAATTGCCAAGTTGATCCACCGAAGCTTCCCATTAACCAGAAGGTTAGACTTCTCAGCTGTTCTTCGTCGGCAATAAAAGTCATCAAACCAATACCGGCACCAGCAATGCTGTTGAAGGCAATACCGGATAATAGCAAGGTAATAGTCAAAACTCGACCAGAAGTACGGGCAATTTGATACACTAAAACTGTTACTACTATCCCACCAGTAAACGCCGCAAGAGGTAACCCCCAAATACTAAAAACACCTGAACCAATT